>NZ_JAVCWI010000020.1:0-33514 GCF_030846215.1 Chryseobacterium sp. WLY505
AATTTTTGCAATGATCAGAACAGGGAAACTATATGAAAAAAACTATAATAATTCTTTGTTTTTGTCATAGAAATCGGAATGACAAAAGGGTGAAACGTTCTACACTAATTGTGTGAATTAAATATGCACAACATTTGTCATTCAGAGCGTAACGGAGTGGAGCGTGGAATCTAATAAAGTAATCAACAACATCGGCCTTTGTCCAATATAAAAAGAAAAATACAAAAGGCTTTAGCCAAAACTTAATTTTAAATTTTGGCTAAAGCCAATTATATTACATACAAAAGAAAACGGGCTAAAGCCCGTTCCTATTGATATTGAGATTCTTCATTCCATTGCATTTCAGAATGACAGTTTTCGTTACAAATATTAGTTAAGACTCTACCAGCATTGCACCATCTTTTAAAATCAAATACTCCTGTCCTACTTCCTCAGAAATATTTTTCAAATCCTGATCATCAAACACCTGAGGGATATAGCATTTCTCGTGGGCAAACAATCCGTAATGGATAGGCACCAGCTTTTTAGCATGCAGAAGATGAGCTGCAGCAAAGGCTTCTTTCAGATTGAGAGAAGCAGGAACAGGGCTATATTCTAATCCGATGATCTCGAAATTTACTACTACTCCGTTTACGGGTAAGAAAGCGTAATTGATATTGGGGTTTTCTCTTCCAAGCTTCCAGAACTGGTTGTGCCAGATGGTATCTCCACCATGAAAGATTTTAGTATCACCATCATCTACAAGCCAGGAAGACTGTATTTCTCCTACGCCATCCATGGCAAATACAGGTTTGAAGGTGATATTGTTTTCTGTGAAGGTTTCATCAAGATCAAGAACGATCATTTCAACATCAGGTACAAGTTTTCTTACAATAGCTTCCAGTCCTACGTAGACGATCAGTTTTCCATCTTTCTTTAAACATTTTCGGATTACTCCTTTATCAAAATGATCAAGATGCATATGCGTAAAAAGGATATAATCCGCCTGCACATGCTCTGAAAATTCTAAAAGATTCTCTACAGCATCACCCAACACAGGTTTGTAATAAGAGAAATCTTCTACAGCATCTATTAAGATGGTTTTGTTGTGTGAAGTGAGTTTTACACCTGCCCAGTTTAATTTTTGTATTTCCATACTCTTTTTTCAGCAAAGGAAGTAACTTACGGAAGACAAGACAATAAACAAAAGATAATTAATGAATAGGTATGTAGAAAGATAAACGCGATGTACGCAAAGAATATATTAATGATGACTAGTTTTTCGATCACAAGGGCATTTCATTCAGCTAAAAACATACTGTTGCTGAGCGACAGCACATTTGCGAACGTTGCGTTAAGGCTTACGAAGACAAGGCAATAAACAAAAGATAATTAATGAGGATGCATGTAGAAGAAAGATAAAAACGCGATGTACACAAAGAATATATTAATGATGGCTATTTTTTCGATCGCAAGGGCATTTCATTCAGCTAAAAAATTATACCATTGCTAAGCGACAGCACATTTGCGAACGTAAAATAGAATAAAAACTTTGCGAGCATTGCGTTAAAAATAAAACTAATGAATACGCTTTCTGATCCGGCTTAAAGAAATAGGTGTAATGCCAATATAGGAAGCAAGATATTTCAGAGGAATATTCTGAATATAATGAGGTTTATTCTTGAGTAAGTATTCATAGAGATCCTGCGGAGTATTTTTCAGCAGGAGCATTTCTCTTTTCATCGCAGCATTGAGTTTTCTGCTCAGATAGTAGTTCTGTACGAAACGGCAGTGCGGATTTACAGCAAACAGGTTTTTCACCTCATCCAGAGTGATTTCCCATGCCAGTCCTCTGTTGATAGACTCGTAAACGGCATCGGAACTTTTTTCTTCAACAGTGAAAATATCACCGGGAAAGTAGAATTCTGCGCAGATTTCGGTATCGATATCTGAGGTACTGTTGATGTAGTATTTACGGACAAGCCCATCTTCTACAAGATAGGCTTTGTTGTCATTAAATATGTTTTTCTTTGAAAATTCAACCTCAGCAAACTTCTCCCATACAGGATCACTATCCTCTACGTTCAGGTGTGAAAACAGTTTTTTGTTGATGGTTGCCAATGTTGAATTTTTATATTACAATAAGTTTTCGTCTACAAGGTTCGGAAGGGTCACTTTTAAGTTTGGTTCTGCTTCCATCGCTCTTTTAATGGCGAAAATAGCGCCTTCATTTCTTGCCCAGCTTCTTCTTGAGATTCCGTTGTTCACGTCCCAGAAAAGCATAGACTTCAGCCTTCTGTCGGCATCATCACTGCCGTCAAGAAGCATTCCGAAACCTCCGTTGATTACTTCTCCCCAGCCTACTCCTCCTCCATTGTGAATGGAAACCCAGGTAGCTCCACGGAAACTGTCTCCAATCACATTGTGAATGGCCATATCGGCTGTAAATCTTGATCCGTCATAGATATTGGAAGTCTCTCTGTAAGGAGAATCTGTTCCTGAAACATCATGATGGTCTCTACCTAATACAACTGGACCTATTTCCCCATTTTTAATGGCTTTGTTGAAGGCTTCAGCAATTTTCATTCTTCCTTCTGCATCTGCATAAAGGATTCTTGCCTGAGAACCTACCACCAGTTTGTTTTCCTGTGCTCCCTTGATCCACTGAATGTTATCTTTCATCTGTTGCTGGATCTCTTCAGGAGAATTCTTAACCATTTCTTCTAATACGACACATGCAATATCATCTGTCTTCTGAAGGTCCTCAGGATTTCCACTGGAACATACCCAACGGAATGGTCCGAAACCATAATCAAAACACATAGGCCCCATAATATCCTGTACATAACTCGGGTATTTGAATTCTCTTCCCAATGTCGGATTTTCTGCCATTACATCTGCTCCGGCTCTGGAAGCTTCCAGTAAAAAGGCATTTCCGTAATCGAAGAAATAAGTTCCTTTTGCGGTATGTTTATTGATCGCTGCTGCGTGTCTTCTCAACGTTTCCTGAACTTTTTCTTTGAATAACTCAGGATTTTCAGCCATCATGATATTAGATTCTTCAAAACTTTGTCCTGCAGGATAGTAGCCTCCCGCCCAAGGATTATGAAGTGAAGTCTGATCCGATCCGATATCAATTCTTACGTCTTCCTGATCGAATTTCTCCCAAACTTCCACAATATTTCCAAGATAAGCCAAAGACACCGTTTCTTTATTAGCCTGTGCTTCTCTTACTCTTTTTACCAGTGCATCAAGATCTTCATGAATTTCATTCACCCATTTCTGATCGTGGCGGATTTTCGTGATCTTCGGATTCACTTCTGCACATACGGTAACGCAGCCCGCAATATTTCCTGCTTTTGGCTGAGCTCCACTCATTCCTCCTAATCCTGAAGTAACGAAAAGTCCTCCTTTCGGTTCTTTTTTGATTTTTCTGAAAGCATTTAACACTGTAATCGTTGTTCCGTGAACAATCCCCTGAGGGCCGATATACATATAACTTCCTGCCGTCATCTGTCCGTATTGGGTAACACCTAATGCATTGAATTTCTCCCAATCATCCGGTTTTGAATAATTCGGGATCATCATACCATTCGTTACAACAACTCTTGGCGCATCTTTATGAGAAGGGAATAATCCCATCGGATGTCCTGAATACATCACCAATGTCTGATCATTATTCATTTCCGACAGATACTTCATTGTCAACAGATACTGTGCCCAGTTTGAGAAAACCGCTCCATTTCCACCGTAAGTAATCAATTCATGAGGGTGCTGCGCTACCGCATAATCCAGGTTATTCTGAATCATCAGCATAATGGCTTTCGCCTGCTCAGATTTTCCTGGATAATCTGTGATAGGTCTCGCCTTCATTTCATAATCCGGACGGAAACGGTACATATAAATCCTTCCGTAATCTTCCAGTTCCTGCTTAAATTCAGGAATCAGTTCTGCGTGAAACTGCGGTTCAAAATAACGTAAAGCATTCTTCAATGCCAGTTTTTTCTCTTCTTCTCCTAAAATTTCTTTACGTTTCGGAGCATGGTTGATATTGGTTTCGTATGGTTTCGGTTGTGGCAGTTGATTAGGAATCCCCTGCTGGATCTGTTCTTGGAATGTCATATTACTATTTAAAGGTCTATGTTTTAAACAATGTTTGAAGTTTTAAAGATATTCAAAATAGGAAATATAGGCAAGGGGTGAGGGGAAGAATGGTTTAAAGTTTAAGGTTTAAGGTTTAAGGTTTAAGGTTTAAGGTTTAAGGTTTAAGGTTTAAGCAAAGTTATGAAAGCTGTAAACCAGCCACCATTTGATATTAAATACTATATTTGAATAAATGCGCCTCAATTCCCCTCCCTCGGAGGGGTGGATTTCAAAGTTTTTAACTTTGAAAGACGGGGTGGTCAAAACACAACAATGAAAGAAATCCTTACCGTCATCAACGGAATTCCGATCCGCAGGAATTTCGTTGAGAATCTACCTTACAATCCCTATTTAAAAGTATTATTAAAAGAAAAGCGTAAAGCTCGGATTTTGGGTGAAGTGATCTTCTGGAAGAAAGTCCGTGCAAAAAAATTCTATACCATTGACTTTGACCGACAAAGGATTATCGGAAATTATATTGTTGATTTCTATGTGAAAACTTTAGGACTCATTATAGAAATAGATGGTTCAAGCCATGATGAAAAACAGGTCTATGATGGGATAAGAGAAGAATATCTTGAGTCTTTGGGGCTTTCGGTTTTTAGAATCAGTGATTTTGATGTGAGGAATAATCTGAGTCTGGTGATGAAGGAATTGGAGGATTTTATTGTGCTGTACTATGGAACCACCCCGTCTTCAAAAATTTTCTAATTTTTGAATCCACCCCTCCGAGGGAGGGGAATTGCCCTTACCCATATTAGTCATTATTCAATATAAAAAAACCTTACTGAAATTCAATAAGGCAGATTTTTGTATCGTTAAAGTTTAGGTTAAAACATCGTCGTTTTCTTCTTCATGGTCATCTTCATTATCGCTGAGACTCCAGTAGTTGTTTTCTTCATCTTCTGCTCCTATTTCTTCCATTTCATCATCGTCTTCAGCTCCAGGGATATCTAAGCCTTTATCTATTTTATCTTCATCAAAATCTTCATCCAGAATAGGATTTCCGTCTCCATCAAGTGGAATATGTTTTTCTTTCTGGAAAATATCTTCATTGGGATTATAATCCATTTGTTCCAGCTTTCTGTTCTGTTCATTAATATTGTCTTCCGGTACCATGATAATATTATTTAAGGGTTTACATATTTAAAACAAAAATAATTCCAAGTTATGCTGAATAATCAGAATAAACGTCAGGGTTTGCGCAATGTGGCATTTTTTTATTTTTCGAAAAGGCGATAATATTTCCTGCAGCCAGTCTGGCCATTCCATTTCGGGCCTCAACAGTGGCAGAGCCGATATGTGGCAGAATGCAGACAGTTGAAAGTCCCAGAATAGGATCATCTGCAGACATCGGTTCCGGATTGGTAACATCCAGACCAGCTCCCCAGATTTTCCTGTCAACGAGTGCCTGATACAGATCTTTTTGGTTGTGAAAACCACCTCTGGCTGTATTGATGAAAATAGCATTTGGTTTCATCTGCTCAAATATAGAATAGTTGAATAATTCTTTCTGCTCAGGAGTGAAATTGGCATGTACACTCAATACATCTGATCTCCGAATCAGTTCTTCGAAAGAAACATAAGTTGCTCCCAACTCTTTTTCTGCTTCTTCGTTTTGATGGCGGTTATGATAAATGATATTCATTCCAAAAGCTTTTTTTGATTTCTCAGCCATTTCATAGCCGATACGTCCCAATCCAAAAATACCGAGTGTTTTTCCATACAGCTCCTGTCCCAAAGCATGTAAAGGATCAAATGCACCCCAGTTATCTTCTTTTACTTTCTGAAAATTATAGCTCGCTCTTCTGGCAACAGACTGCATCAGTAAAAAAGCAACATCTGAAGTAGCCCTGCTCAAAACATCCGGAGTATTTCCTACCGGAATATTTCTTTGTGTAGCTTCTTTAATGTCAACGTGATCAAATCCTACAGAGTATAAAGCAATGGCTTTGACATTCGGGCAGGCATCAAAAAAATTCTTATCATATTTGAAATCTCCACCCACATTGAGTATGGTGTCAGTGTTTTTACAGTAATGAATCCATTCTTCGTAAGAAAGGTTTTCGTTTTCCGGAAATATAAGTTCCAGACCGGCCTCATTCAGCATTTCAATTCCTGTTTCGGGAATTCTTCTATTGATAAAAACTTTCATTGTACTGTTCTTTAATGATTGTAAATAAAAAAACCTCACTCGCAAAAAGTAAGGTTATTGAACTTTAATATTAAAAAAATTATTTCTTTTCATCTGAATGTTTCGATTCAAAATCTATTTATTTTCTGTGATGGCGATTGTATACTGAGGGTTTTAATTCTATCAATTTTCATTCCGAAACCGAGTTAAAAGATTTTAAATTTTGATTAAATCCAAATGAATTTTATCTATGAAAAATAGGTTCTCTAAAAGCCAAACTAGCAGGCTTTTGCCGTTCTGATTGAGAAAGAATCTCATTGACTAAGCTGTATGAGATTCTTCATTACATTGCATTTCATTCAGAATGACGCACTCTTTAGAAATCTCTTACTATTGATTCGTATTCCCGAGCATCGGAACAAATTTATAGGCTCCAAATTCTTCTTTTTCAAATTCTGTAGGACCTACTTTTGTAAATCGGTATAAAACCTGTTCATCCGTTGGGCCTAATGGAATTACCATTATTCCTCCGACATTCAGTTGTTTTAAAAGTTCTGTAGGTAATGTGGAAGCACCACAGGTTACAATTATTTTGTCGAAAGGAGCGAAAGTAGGAAGCCCTGCAAAACCATCTCCAAAACTTTGGAATTTTGGAAACAGATGAAGTTCTCTGAGTTTCTTTTTGGAAAAATCAAACAGGTCTTTCTGTCTTTCCACCGTATAGACATGAGCTTTCATCGCCATTAACACTGCGGTCTGATATCCGCATCCTGTTCCAATCTCCAACACTTTTTCACCTGGTTTTACCTTCAATAGTTCAGACTGTTCCGCTACCGTGGAAGGATGGGAAATGGTCTGATGTGCGAGAATGGGAAATGCCCTGTCTTCATAGGCAAAATCTTCAAAAATACTTTCGATAAAAAGGTGTCTCGGAACTTCACTCATCGCCGAAAGTACATTTTCATCCGAAATACCAATTCTGTTTCGAAGGTAATCTACTAAAATCTTTCTTTTTCCTTTATGTACAAACGAATCCTGCATTTGACAAAAGTAATAAATTAGAAATTAGATTTCAGAAATTGAAGCAAAGAATTATCCACAAAAATAAAGCAATCAAAAAATGACTGCTATGTTTTTATTCCTTAATTCCACTTTATCGGATAAGGTCCGTAAAAATCGCTGAAGGTATTATCAGCACATTTTTTTCTCACAAAAAAATTATAATTCACTGTTTTACTTAATCCTACATAAATAGCTTTTTGACCTGCAAACACCAAATCTCCGCTTGCCGGATGAGCAGAACTTGTTGTCAAAACCGTTTCATATGCGGAAACCCCATCATTTTCCCAGGATACTGTAGCATCAAAAACAGAAGAATTCGCAGAAGAGGTTGTTTTTGAATAGGTTGCGTACTCCGGCTTTACGCATGTTGTTGTATTAGTAGCCAAAACAGTAACAGGTCCCGCCCAATGGCTCCGTCCATTAGCTATTCCACAATTTTTTCTCACATAAAGGTCGTATTTATTATTTTTATAGAGAGGAAGGTTATAAAAATACTTGTTGGTGACCACTGTAGTTCCCTTTCCCAAAGAGAAACCCTGTTCCCCATACTGTATTTCAAAATATCCTTCGCCCTGACTTATAAAGCTCCAGGAAAGCTTGTTATTTCCTTTTTCAAATATAAGATTTGTTGGAGTTCCACATTGAGCCTGCGGGTCATATGGACTATCTCCAATACATCCGGCAGTACATAATCCCAGGATGAACACAATCGAAATTATTCTTTTCATAGTTATTTTTCAGACCGTGAATTTACTGTAATTTCTTTAATGAATACATGGGCTTCATCTTGAATATCTCCAAGTGAAAAGTCATGTATTTTATAAATGTACATTCACTATCTTTACAAAAATTTAATACAGCTATGTTAAAAGCAGGTTTGGTAGGTGCCGGACACTTGGGAAAAATACATTTAAAACTTCTTAATCAGTCAGATAGATATGAATTTGTAGGTTTCCATGATAAAGATGTTGAAAACGGAAAGAAATTAGAAGCCGAATTCGGATATCAATATTTTGAAAATTTTGATGATTTACTGGAACAGATTGACATGCTTGACATTGTCACTCCTACAATTTATCATTATGATTATGCTTTAAAGGCTATTGAAAAAGGTCTTCATTTCTTTATTGAAAAACCGGTAACCCAAACTCTTGAGCAGGCAGAAGAAATTCTTCGTTTATGCCAGGAAAGAGGAATCAAAGCACAGGTAGGACACGTTGAGCGATACAACCCAGCGTTTATTGCTACCAAGGAATACATCAGTACTCCGATGTTTATTGAAATCCACAGGCTGGCTGAATTTAATCCACGTGGTACGGATGTTTCTGTAGTATTGGATCTTATGATTCACGATCTTGATATTTTATTAAGCATTGCTAAATCTAAAGTGAAAAATATCCACGCAAGCGGTGTTTGTGTAGTAAGCAAAACTCCGGATATTGCCAACGCAAGAATAGAGTTTGAAAACGGATGTGTGGCCAACCTTACCACTTCCAGAATTTCTATGAAGGCGATGAGAAAAAGCAGATTCTTCCAGAAAGATGCTTACATTTCCGTTGATTTCCTTGAGAAAAAGGCTGAAGTGATCAGAATGAAGGATGCTCCTGAAAACCCTACTCCATTTGATATGATTATTGAAAATGCAGAGGGAGAAAAGAACCAGATTCTGTTTGAATATCCGAATATCCAGCCTAACAATGCTATTCTGGATGAATTAAACTCTTTCGCTGATGCGATTACGGGCGACAAAAATGTAGAAGTTTCTCTTGAAGATGGAACCGAAGCATTGAAAGTGGCTTTAGAGATTATGAAACTGATCAGTTAGCATGAAAATAAAGTCTGCACTATTTTTGGCAGCAATCACAATACTATCTTGTAATCAGAAAAAAAATGGTTATGAGATAGATTGTGATGATCAAAAAAAGCAGGCACAAAATGATTTCAATTATAAAAATTATACCTGGACCAATTTCTCAGGCTTAGGCTATGATTATCTGGGTGAAAAGGAATTTATAGAGCTTCTGAACCAGAATCATATAAAAACGCAGCAAATTCCCACGTCTTGTATAAGATTTCCGAATGATCAGTATGAAAACTGCCGGGAAATTGAGATGAACAGACTTATTTTAAAAAAATTTGGAAAGAAATTTATAGACTCTTTACGCTTTACCGCGAAGCAACTGTTTATAAAAAATCATCCTGATGAAATATTTTCATATGAACAATGCGATGATATTTCACGCTATCCTGGCTCTACCACAGACAATCAGTTTGAAAAGCTGCAAACTGATTACCTAAAAAAATTTCCTACTCCCCAAGGATATAATTCAAAAAAGGAAAAGTTTTATTCCTACACTTCAGCTTCTTTTATTATTACTAAAAACGGAAAAATTAAGGATTTATCAGTAAAAAGTGAATTTCAAAACAAAAAAAACAATATATTTGAAAAACAATTCAATAAACAATTGAAAGCTTTTGTTTTAGACACGCAATGGATTCCTGGCAGAATAAATGGTCTGAATGTAGATTCTTACTATGATGCCAACATTCATTATGACTAATTTCTAAAAAACTCCTATTATTTAAATCATTAAAACTACTATGAAAAGAGCCATTCTATTATCCGCACTTTTATTGTCTCAATTTGGGACATCACAATTACTGAAGACTTCAGGACAGAAAATCGTTAATGATAAAGGTGAAAATATTCAATTGAAAGGCCTTGGGCTGGGCGGTTGGATGCTTCAGGAAGGATATATGCTGAAAACTGCTGATTTTGCAGGTCCTCAGTATAAGATTAAGGAGAAAATTGCAGAATTGATTGGTGAAGACGGAATGAATGAGTTCTACAAAGCGTACCTGAAAAACGGAATCACTAAACAGGATATCGACTTTCTGGCCAAAGCCGGATTCAATTCGATAAGGCTTCCGATGCACTACAATCTTTATACACTGCCGATTGAAAAGGAACCTGCCAAAGGAAAAGATACATGGATGGATGAAGGTTTTAAAATGACTGATGATCTTCTTCAATGGTGTACCGATAACAAAATATACCTGATTCTCGATCTGCATGCTGCACCGGGAGGTCAGGGAAATGATGCCAACATCTCTGACAATGATAAGTCTAAACCTGCACTTTGGGCGAATGAAGAAAATCAGAGAAAAACAATTGCACTTTGGAAAAAACTGGCCGAGAGGTATAAAGACAATCCATGGATTGGAGGGTACGACCTTATTAATGAACCCAACATCAACTTTACAGGTAAAAACCCCAATGGTACAGATGAGATGTCTAATGCTCCACTTTGGAAGCTTCAGAAAGACATCACTGCAGCCATCAGAGAGGTTGATAAAAAACATATTATTTTCATTGAAGGAAACGGCTGGGGAAACAATTATAACGGATTACCAGCTATCTGGGATAACAATATGGCTTTCAGCTTTCATAAATACTGGAATTACAATGATGATCAAACCCTTCAATTTGCTCTTGATCTCAGAGAGAAGCACAATATGCCGATCTGGCTTGGAGAAACCGGTGAGAATTCCAATGTATGGTTTACTGAATTGATTCAGCTTTTAGGCAAGCATAATATCGGTTATGCCTTCTGGCCGATGAAAAAGATTGATAATATTGCAGGCATTACCAATGTGAAAATCACGTCTGAATATGAAAAACTATTGGATTACTGGAAAAACGGAGGTGAAAAGCCTTCTAAAGAGTATGCCAAAAAAGCTCTACTACAGATTGCCGATAATTATAAACTGAACAACACGGAAATTAAAAGAGATGTGATTGATGCGATGTTCAGACAGATTACAGATGCTTCTACGAAACCTTTCAGAAATCATCAGGCTCCGGGAAGAATATTTGCTTCAGAATATGATTTGGGAAGAATGGGCTCTGCGTATCTGGATAAGGATTTTATTAATCTTTGGGTAAGTGATCCGGCGAAAAGATCAGAATGGAACTCCGGACAGCAGATGAGAAATGATGGGGTGGATATTTATAAATGTAATGATAAGGTGACGAATCAGTATTATGTAGGAAAAACAGAAAACGGAGAATGGCTTCAGTACACAATTCAGTCAAAAGAAAACAAAAATTATACATTTGATATCCGGTATGCATCAGCCACTGATTCTAAAGTAAGAATTGAAACGGCTTCCGGAAAAGTTTTAGCTACAGTTTCATTGGCATCTACTGGTGGAAATGAAAACTGGAAAACGGTATCAGTAAAAAACATCAGCCTTCAGAAAGGGGAAAACAAGATCAGAATTGTCTTTGAAAATGATGGTGTTAATCTAAATTATTTTGAATTAAAATAGTAATAATTGTCTTAAATTGCAGCTCTCTTCCGGTCTTCGGAAGAGAGCTTTTTTAATGATCCTATTATGAAAAAAACAGCATTCTTTTTTCTTCTGATTTCAGCATTTACCTTTGCTCAGACTTCTTTATTAGAACAGAAAATAAGTTCAATCCTTAAGAACAAAAAAGCGACAGTAGGCGTTTCGGTCTTAGGTTTTGAAAATGGTTTTATATACAATAAAAATGCAGACAAAAAGCTCCCGATGCAGAGTGTATTTAAATTTCACATTGCCGCAGCAGTTCTGAACGATGTAGATCAGGGAAAACTTTCTCTGGATCAGAAAATAAAATTGGATCAATCAAACTTGCTGGAAAATACATGGTCGCCACTTCGTGATCAATATCCTGGAGGAAATGTTGAAATTCCCTTAAGTGAAGTCATTGAATATACGGTTGCCAAAAGTGATAACAACGGCTGTGATATTCTTCTCAGACTATTGGGAGGAACCCAGACTGTTCAAAAATTTATGGATTCCAAAGGGGTAAAAGGTTTTCAGATCAAATATAATGAAGAGGACATGCATAAAGACTGGAATGTTCAATATGAAAATTACAGCACTACAAAATCAGAAGTCGATGTCCTTAAAAAATTCTATGACGGGAAATTACTTTCCAAAAAATCTACCGATTATCTGATGAAAGTACTATGGTCTACTTCTACAGGATTGAACAAAATGGTTGAACAGCTTCCAAAAAACACTCCTGTGGCAAGAAAAACGGGAGCTTCCGGAAAGAATAATGCGGGCTTAACGGGTGCAGAAAATGAAATAGGAATCGTTACTTTACCGAATGGCAAACACTATGCATTAGCCGTATTTGTCAGTAATTCAACGGAAACTGATGCTGTCAACTGCAGGATGATTTCAGATATTTCCCGGGAGGTTTGGGAATATTTTAATAAGTAAAATTTTAAGCTTATTTTTAAAGCGATTTAACATGAAAAAAATAATACTAACAACGGCTCTGTTTGCTTTCACGCTCTTTTACGCACAGAAGAATCAGAATTATTTAGAGATCAGCTACGGAAGTGTATGCTGTGGTCCTGCCTCTGATAAACCTGTCATGAGTTTTCTGAAAGAATTTAAGAACAAAAGCCAGATAAAAAGCCTGGAAGTCCTGATCCAAAAAGGGATGGGAAGAGAAGGCGAATATACGTTATACGTGGGCACAGATTTTCTCACAAAGAATCAGAAAAAACGATTGATAAGAGGGTTAACAGCCACTGTTTCCAACCAGAACAATAATAAGAAAAGTCAAAGTACCGGAAATGTTTCCTTTGACTCTACAGCTGTTGTCACACAATCGGATCTTACAGAGATAAAAAATTTAACTATCTATAAAAAATAAAGGAAAAATGATCAAAAACATTGTAGTTATCGGAGCGGGAACCATGGGGAATGGTATTGCACATACTTTCGCACAAAGCGGTTTTAAAGTAAATCTTGTAGATGTATCTCAGGAAGCTCTGGACAGAGGTTTAAAAACCATTACTACCAATCTTGACAGAATCATTGCAAAAGGAAACCTTACAGAGGAGCAGAAAGCTGAAACTTTAGGCAACATCACTA
Organism: Chryseobacterium sp. WLY505; assembly: GCF_030846215.1. NCBI lineage: Bacteria > Pseudomonadati > Bacteroidota > Flavobacteriia > Flavobacteriales > Weeksellaceae > Chryseobacterium > Chryseobacterium sp. WLY505. The sequence continues at coordinate 13,259 of NZ_JAVCWI010000020.1, forward strand.
CTTTTACAGCACTGAATGATGCTGCAGGTTCTGCAGATCTTATTGTAGAAGCTGCTACAGAAAACCTGGATCTTAAATTGAAGATCTTTGGTCAGATGGATGAACTGGCTCCAGCCAACTGTATCCTTGCAACCAATACTTCTTCTATTTCTATCACAAAAATTGCTGCAGCTACCAAAAGAGCTGATAAAGTAATCGGTATGCACTTTATGAACCCGGTTCCTATCATGAAACTGGTAGAAATCATCAAAGGATATTCTACTTCCAAAGAAACTTTTGATTCCATTTATGAAATGAGTAAAACTTTGGGTAAAGTTCCTGTAGAGGTGAATGACTATCCAGGTTTTGTGGCAAACAGAATTTTAATGCCAATGATTAATGAGTCTATCGAAACGCTTTATAACGGGGTGGCTGGTGTAGAAGAAATTGATACGGTAATGAAACTGGGAATGGCTCATCCTATGGGTCCGCTTCAATTGGCAGACTTTATTGGTCTTGATGTATGCCTTGCCATTCTGAACGTAATGTATGATGGTTTCAAAAATCCTAAGTACGCTCCAAACCCATTGCTTGTGAATATGGTGACAGCCGGAAAACTGGGTGTAAAATCAGGAGAAGGGTTCTACGATTATTCTGAAAGCAAAAAAGCTGAAAAAGTTTCAAAAATGTTTTTGAAGTCATCTTAAATCAATAATTTTATTTATCTTTGAGAAAGTTAAAACATTAAAAAAATGAAATTACCAAAGTTTTTATTAGCAGATAATTCGGAGTTTCCAGAGGATCTATTCGTAGTTCATACAGAATATCCAAGATTTATCCTAAACGTTGAGGAAGAAGAAGTTGAGTGGTTAGATGATCTTGAAGGTGATGATGAAGAAACGATGGCAGACGAGGCTACTAAAGTAGTAGAAGCAGCGTTCAAATGGTGCGACGAAGAGTTGGCTAAGTACGACGAAGAAGAGGAAGATTAATAACACTCTAAACATAAAAAAGGAACTCAATTGAGTTCCTTTTGTTTTTTATTCTGATTTTGTGAATTTCAATAGCAAAAGATTGTCTTTGTACAATTCCAAAGTATTTCCGGAAACCACATATTTGTTAGCTTTTCCCATCATATCCATAAAGTTCTGCTCCACTCCGATGTTGCTGCACATCATTTTCGTAGATCCCATCTGTCCTGCTGTAAAACTTCCTGTAGACGGATCTATTGTAGCCGTTCCGAAATAGTTGTTACATCCTGCATTTCCAGTGATCTTTTCTCCTTCAATATTCAATGTCGGAACTTTACCTTTTACCGTTTCAGCCAAAGTCCATTTAGTGCTGGCAAGAGCAGGTTGAGCTTTTCCTACTTTAGATGCAGACGGGCTTGTCATGGATCCACATGAAGCCAATACTGCCGCTGTACATATACTTAAAAAAAGATTTTTCATTTTTTTCTTTTTGAATTAACCCAAATTTACGGAAATTATATTATTTAAACGGGCTGCCGTGAATTTTATTATTCTTTAACAATTGATATTTTGAATATTTTTCCGAGCAAAAGATCTTATTATGCGGTCATAAGTTGGAAAACGCAAAGACGCAAATTTGTTAATATGCAGCAGGTTTAAGATGCAAAGATTTTATCTCCGATAAAATTTTTCGGTGTCTTTGTCATTCCGGGCAAAGCAAGAAATCTATACTAATTGGTTTATAAAATATATTGAGACTCTACGGAGTGATAAAGACTGTGGATAGATTGTTTTTATACAAAATTTCCATTTTAAACACGAATAACACTAATATTTTCACTAATATCACTAATGCAGTTCAATCGGAACGGGCTATAATCCTGAGCTTAGTCGAAGGGAGCTTGTTTTTGTATCAACAAAATTCATTTGGCTTTAGCCGAAACATATTAATGGTTACATTAAAAACAAAAAAACGGACTTAAAAAAGTCCGTTTCTTTTATTGTGAAATATATTTTCAAATATTAAGATCTCAACTCAGCGTTGAATTCTTTCTGGAAAGCTTTGATCAGAGAATCCATCACTTCTGTAATCTCTTTTTCTTCCAGTGTTTTTTCTTCGTTTAATAGCTCGAAGCTCATGGCATAAGACTTCTTACCTTCAGGAAGATTTTTACCTTCATACACATCAAACAGGTTAATGTTTTTAATGAATGGAGATTTGTTCTTTTTAGCCGTCTGATATAGATCCTGATAGTTAACTGTTTTATCAATCAATAAAGCTAAGTCTCTTCTTATTTTGTTGAACTTCGGAATGTCTTTGAATTTCAATTCATTTTTAGAACGCAATTCCTGAGCAAATTCAAGTTCAATTTCAGCGTAGAAGCATTCCTGATCGATATCAAAGTCTTTCAATAAAGCAGGCGCTACTTTTCCGATTCTTACCAAAGTTTTACCTTCTGCCTCATAAGCCAAAGCATCAGAGAACCTTTCGTCAGAAAGAGCAACTTCCTTGTAGTCTACCGCAAGTCTTTCCAATAAAACTTTTACGTAAGCTTTAAGGTTATAGAAACTTACCGCAGATTTTGGCTGAAGCCAGTTTTCGGCAACATCTCTTCCTGAAACCAGTAATACCAATTGTTTTCTTTCTTCGTATTTATCTTTTTTGTGATAAATTTTTCCTAATTCGAAGAATTTGATATCCTGATTTTTTCTGTTGATGTTATATACTGTATTCTGAAGAAGTCCTTCTAATAAAGACTTTCTCATGAATGCTAAGTCACCACTTAAAGGATTCAATAGTTTTACAGCATCTGTTTCATCTTTTACAGAAGTTAAAGAATTGTTCATTACTTCATTGAAACCAAGACCTTGTAAAGTTCTAGCCCAGCTATTTTCCAACTCGTCCTGATCGTTAGCACTTAGTTTAACAGGCGTAAACGAAATCTTCTGTGGAGCATCAATTTTATTGTATCCGTAGATTCTTAAAATCTCTTCAATCACGTCAATTTCTCTGGTTACATCAGCTCTGTAAGCAGGAACTGAGATTTCAAAACCGTTTGGAATTTCATTTAAAACCTGAATTTCCAATGCTTTTAAAATTTCTTTTACCTTTTCTCTATGGATTTTTGTTCCTAAAATCTGTTCAATTTTAGAGAATCTAAGGATCACATAGTTGTCCTCTATTTTCTTAGGATATTCTTCCAGTAACTCACCTACTAATTTTCCTTCAGCAATTTCCTGAATCATTTTAATAGCGTGAGTGATGGCTGTTCTTGTAAGGTTCGGGTCTACTCCTCTTTCAAATCTGAAAGAAGCATCTGTATTCAAACTGTGTGCTTTTGCTCCTTTTCTTACAGCAATCGGGTTGAAGTAAGCACTTTCAAGGAATATTGTTTTTGTAGTATCAGATACTCCTGAGTTCTCACCACCGAATACTCCGGCAATACACATTGGTTTATCTTTACCGTCTTTGATCATGATTTCAGAACCATTCAATGTTCTTTCAACACCATCTAAAGTCGTAAATTTTGTTCCCGGTTTTACTACACCTACTTTCACTTTCTTATCTGCAATTTTATCTGCATCAAATGCGTGAAGCGGCTGTCCGTACCCGTGAAGAATATAGTTGGTAATATCTACAACATTATTGATCGGGCTTAATCCGATCGCTTTTAATCTGTCTTTCAACCAGGATGGTGATTCTGCAACTTTTACGTCTTCAATAACCGCTCCGATATATCTTGGACACAATTCTGCATCTTCAATTTCCAGTTTGAAATCATGAGTTCCTTCATTATTCAAAACTTCAGAAGCAACTTTATTAAATTGCGACTTCAATTGGTTTGTAGAAAGGTAGGCAGGCAAATCTCTTGCAACACCATAGTGAGACATGGCATCTGTTCTGTTCGGTGTTAAACCGATTTCAAAAACCTCGTCATTGGTTAATTCGAAATAGTCTGCAAAGTTTTTTCCTACTTCATATTTTGTTTCATCCAGCACCATAATTCCTCCGTGATCATCGCTAAGACCTAGTTCGTCTTCTGCGCAGATCATCCCCTGAGAAACCTCTCCTCTGATTTTTGCTTCTTTAATTTCAAAAAAGTTTCCGGTTTTGTCATAGATTTTTGTTCCGACAACGGCTACAGGAACAGTTTGTCCTGCTTCAACATTAGGAGCTCCGCAAACAATGTTCAACACTTTTCCGTTTCCTACATCTACTGTTGTCTTCTTCAGTTTGTCAGCATTCGGATGTTTTTCGCAGGTAAGTACTTTACCTACAACAATTCCTTCCAGGCTGCCTCTTACACTTTCAAATTTATCTATCCCTTCAACCTCAAGACCTATATCTGTAAGGAATTCACCGATTCTTTCAGTTTTTGATTCCGTTTTTACAAAGTCCTTCAGCCAGTTGTTTGATATTTTCATTTGTTAATCTATCTACTTATTTAATTCGTCAGATGTACCCTAAGGTTTTATCTGCTCTATTTTGAAACTTTTATTTGAAATCCCACCCCTTTTCCGGTATGATTTTTCGAGCTACAAATGTCGTGTTTTTTTGAGAAATAGAGAAATTTAGAAGCGATTTTAAGATAATAAATTTTCGTTAATCCTTCTGCTGCTGCTTCAGGAAACTATTGGTCCAACGGTATCACCAGCTTCTTCAGACTATCAGAAAATAATACCAACCCTCCTGCCATCATGATAATATCCTTCAATACAAGACGTCCTGCTCCCGACAGATAGGGAAATCCATATTGAGGGGTAGCATAATCTCCACCCAGATTGGGGACGTAAACTTCAGGGGTTGTTATCAGAAATGATAGCGTGACAAGAGACATTAAAAACGTTAAAGCACCACCCACAGCTCCTATTTTAGGAAACCAGATTCCTAAGAGCACCAAGAATCCGATCACAACGATCATTGTTCCCAAACCATAAGAAAAAGCGTATGTTCCGTTTTCCTGATGCCAGTCAATATTTTTCTGAACTACTTTTCCTTCCGGATTTTTATACAAAGTGTATTCTGCAACCCGTTTTTTATCTTCATTAATAACTTTATGGTCTGCATTTTTGTAGAAAAAACTCATCAAAGGGCTGTTGGCAACGAAAGGAACAATTCCATCCGCTTCGTAATGAAAGGCTTTCAAGCCTCCAATCCATGCCATAACGATGAAAATTGAAATTCTGAGAAAATTTAAAAAGTAAGCATCCCATTGTAATAATTGGTGATACAGTCTGCTATTTTTCATGTGATTTATTTTTTATCAAAGGTATTCACATGCCTGCAGCACCAACATAGACATTTCAGGACATTACATGGACATTTTCGCCACTACGGATATTCCTACTTTTTCTCTGTAATTTTTAGGAGAACAACCTACTGATTTTTTGAAGTATCTGCTGAAATAAAATTCGTCTTCAAATCCCAGCTCAGAGGCAATTTCCTTTACAGATCTGTAGGTTAAATGCAATAATTTTTTGGCTTCCAGAATAATTCTTTCATTGATAAGCTGAGTGGGTGTTTTGGAAAATTCTTTCTTTACTGCTTTGCTTAATGTATTATTGGTGATATTCAGTTTATCACTGTAGAATAACAGTTCTTTTTCATTTTTAAAATGTGTTTCCAGTAATTTCTGAAATTCTGCAGCATTTTTATTGGAAAGTTTTTCATGGGAAACCACATTGTTTTCAATACTGCTTTTCTGTTTGCTTCCAATGGCAAGAATAAGCTGGATATAGGTTTTGATAATGGATTCAGAAAACGGATGCTTTTCACGTTCTTCTTTTTGAATGTGATGAAAGAGCTCCAAAATATAGTTATAGTTCTCTTCTGACAGTTCAACCCCGGGATTCAGATAAATATTATTGAAAAGAAGTCCGTTGCATGCCACTTCCTCTTTGTGATATTCTATACAGTAATAATCTCCGTGAAAGAAAAGTACATGGATGTTTTCCTCCGATTCCGAAACCAGTTTCATCTTCTGATAAGGAGAAAGAAAGAGAATATTGTATCCGCTGTAAGAATAATTAATACCGTCTACTGAGAAAACACCGGAACCTTTCCATAGAAACACGCTGTAATTTTCTGTAGTGAATTCTGCTGGAAAATCTGTGGTTTGGTAAGACTGTATTTTTATTTCCATGAGGAGTTAATTTAAACACTAATGACGCTAATGATTCACAATCGTATCAACATTTCTTTCTTATATACTTTTACCTTGAAGCAAAAGTATACAAAAGTTCAAGACTGGAATCATCCGCTAAAAATTTGAATGTACTCCTAAAATTTCCAAACTCGCATGGATCATGCGATTCTACTTCGGTTCTAAATTTCGTCCATGCTCAGACAATGGTTTTTTTTTTAACGGATTACATTTAAATTTTCTTAACGCTCCTGATTCCTAAGTCGATTAGCCCCTATTTACAACTATAAGTCAGAGAGCAGACTACAAAAAAAGCCGGAAAATTCCGGCTTTCTATTATTTGTTATCTTACTACTACAATCCGATAACCGGCATTGATAACATTAAGATATTTTCGTTTTCTTCAAGACCATCAAGAGGTTCAATAATCCCCGGTCTGTTAGGCTGAGACATTTTCATGGTGATATCATCAGATCCTAGGATTGTCAACATTTCAGTTAAGAATTTTGAGCTGAATCCGATATTGATATCTTCTCCGTTATAGTCGCAAGGAATCTGCATGTCTGCTTTGTTTGCATATTCAGTATCTTCTGCATGAAGGTGAAGAATATTTCCGGAAAGCTTAAATCTTACCTGGTTGGTAGATTTGTTAGACATGATAGATGCTCTTTTGATCGCTCCTAACAACAGGTTTCTGTTGATGGTCAATACATTCGGATTTTCTTTTGGAATTACGGCTGTATAGTTTGGATATTTTCCATCAATCAGTCTACAGATCCAGATATGCTTACCAAAAGTAAATTTAGCCATATTCTCATTGAAGTCGATGGTAACGTCTTCATTGGAACTTGCCAGGATATTTTTGAAAATGTTAAGAGGCTTTTTAGGCATGATAAACTCCATCGGCTCAGCATTCATCAGGTCTGCTCTTTTGTACACCACCAATCTGTGGGAGTCTGTAGAAACGAAATTGGTTTCATTTTCTCCAAACTGGAAAAGCACTCCTGTCATTACCGGACGAAGGGAGTCGTTACTTGTAGCGAATAGTGTGTTTGTCAAAGCTTCAGACAAAACTCCTGCCGGCATCGTTACACTTTGGGAAGCGTCGAATTCCGGTAATTCAGGATAGTCATCAGCATTGTCTAATGCTACTGCGAAATTATCTTTTTCATCTAAAATCTCAAGCTGGCTTCCAGTACCTTCGGCATTGTCTTTTACAACAAATGTCAGAGGCTGTTCACCATATGTCTTGATAAAATCCTGAAAAATTTTAGCAGGAACAGCAAATTTACCTGTATCATCAGACTTTACTTCCAGAGAAGTAACAAGAGTTGTCTCGCCGTCAGATGCTGTAATGGTAACATTATTTCCGTCTAATTCAAAAAGATAGTTTTCTAAAATCGGTCTCGATTGAGAGCTTGATATTACGCCACTTACAGTTTGCAAAGCCTTCTGCAGTTCACCACTTGAAATAATAAATTTCATAGATTTATAAAATAAGTTTCTACAAATATAATAAATACATACAACAAAGAAAAGAATAATATGGAGGAGTTTTTAACAAAGATCCTTAATTTGTTTTGAACCTTGACATTATGCTTTGATTTCTGCGAAGATTCATTTTTTTATCAAAATACAAAGACTATCTTTGTCTGAAAAGTTCAGAATCATGCAAAAACCTCCTATTCATAAAAGTTTTCTCCATGCTTTCAGGGGTGTTTTGATGATGATAAAAACGGAAAGAAATTTCCAGATTGAACTTCTATTTTTCTTCATCAATCTCTTCTTTATTTTTTATTTCAGATTAAACAATACAGACGCGGCATTGGTTATTATCGCTTCATTTGCTGTTTTAAGTGCTGAAATTTTCAATAGTGCTATTGAAAAGATCTGTGATATCATTCAGCCCAACTTCGACAAAAGAATCGGCTTTATTAAAGATATTGCTGCGGGTGCCGTAGTGCTGACAGCTATTGCTGCGGTGATTGTTGGGGTTTTGGTGTACTGGAAATATATTTTCGGGTAAAGAAATCTGAAATATTGCTGGCAAATATTTAAGCTATATGCTTAACCACCCCGTCAAAAATTCTTTGAATTTTTGACACCCCTCCAGAGGAGGGGAATATCACGTCTTCAGTTCAAAGGTCTGTGAAAGTATGAGATTTTTCACTTTTTATTTCACAGAGATGAAAATATCAACTTCTGCGTCTGATGGATTTTGTGCTTTTTCTCCATAGACTTCAAAATCGGCGGTAAATGTTCTGTTCAAATCCATTTCCCAGATTTTTAACCATTCGTTGATAACCAACCCTTTTGAAAGATCTCCTTTTGTGGTAAATTTCAGATATTCTCCTCCATCAAAAGTATAGCCGACCATTCCTTCCGGGATGTTATCTAGGTTTTCCACTTTACATCCAAGAACTGTTGTATAAGGCTTTGTATGGTCTTTTTCGTAATCGGTGTAGATAGAATAAATGGTATTGTCTATTTTATTTGGAATTGAATTGACAATATTCCCGCTGATCATTTTCTCCCATAATACCGGAATATCTTTTCCTGCCTGTCCATTTTCATTGGTGGTTCTTACTGAAATACCGATGACCTTAAAAGGTGCTATTTTTACGTTCTTCATTATTAATTCTTTGTTATAGAGCAAAGATAAGGACTGGTTGTGACAAGGGTCTGTCAGGAGCTTTTTAAATTTGGGCTAAAGCCAATGGATTTATTTATAAGATAAGTGGGCTAAAGCCCACTTCTATTGAATACTAAATTGGTCATATTAGTAGAAAAGCACCTACTAAGTCTAAAAGTTACTTCATTTGCAAAAGCTGTGAGAGAACATTCAAGTTTAGATTCCTTGCTTTGCTCGGAATGACAAAGAGACCGTTGAAATTATAACCCTGACAAAATCACTTGAGTCATAGTTCTAACTCTTATTTGAGATTGCTTCGCGTTGCTGGCAATGACTATTTCCCCACATAGATAAACCCTTTTTTTCCGGATTTAAAAACGGTTTCGATTCTTTTGTAATCATCAACTTCATATTCATCTGCCTGAAGAATTTCTTCTTCTGTCACCTCAAAAAGCACTCCTTCTACCTGATCATTATCCCTCCCTGAAAATTCAAGAACAGGATGGTATTGCTGGCCGCTTTTCCGAAGTACTTCAGCATCTGTAATTTCAAGCATATTCAATTTATATCCTGATAAAACATCTTTTTCACCTTGCAAAAGTCTTCCGAAGGTTTCCATTTGAACCTGCTCTTTCTGTAAAGTTCCGTAGGAAAATAAATTGGGCATTATAAATATTTTTCAATGATTGGGATTGCAATTTCAGCCATCATTCCATAGCCTTTTTCGTTGGGGTGTACACCGTCTGCAGAAAGCAGGATTTCTTTGTCATCCAGGAAAGCGGAGTAGAAATCAATATAAGTCAGTGAATCTTCAACAGTAATATCTTTCAAAATCTGATTATATGCGACAACATCTTCGCTGATTCTTTTCTTCCCGGAACTTACCACTACTCCATCTATTTTTTGAGAAAAAGGAAGAATGCTTACGAGATAAATGGTATTAGAAAACTGTCTGGCATGGGCAACAGCTTCTTTGATATTGGTTTTAAATTTTTCAGGATCTACGATCTGTACTCCGTCTTTTACAGCAAGATCATTGGCTCCGTAACTTAGAAAAACGATATTTCCATCAGCGGAATTTCTTGCAGCCAATTCATGAGGAATTCTTTTGAGCAATCCATCTGTGGTTTCTCCTCCTATGCCCAGATTGAACAGAATGAGCTCATCTCCATTTCCTTCATGAAATTTCTGCAGGGCATATCTTTTCAAAATATCTACCCATCCGCCAAAAACTCCGTCATATTCTCCATAGGTAATGCTGTCACCGAAGAACAGCCCGTAAATAATTTTCTTCATTCAACTTCTGTTATTTCCTTTTTTGTTGAAGTAAAAATAGTGAGAAAAATTGTTAATATCTTTCAACTTGCATAGTTTTTAACGCAAAAGACGCAAAGTTTTATATTAATTTTTTCGTTCGCAAGGGCGTTTCAATCAGCAATAGACCAATTTGTGCCCTAGTTGAATAAAATTATTTGAACCATTAAGATTTTTGAAGGGATGAAGAATTATTAAGGCAACAGCTAAAGCTATTATAAGCAGAATGCCTTATTCATCAGCGATGAATCTTAACTTTTCTTACAATCTTTATTATTCTTAATGGTTAAATAATGTATTTTGTTTTTTTGACGCAAAGGTTTTTATTGTGAGTATGTTGATTCAAGGAGGCAAAGAAGGAATCAACAAGTTGATTGGATAAAGCTAGCTGGAAAATTTCAACGTTTAAAAATTTCCACTCATTACTCATCACTCATTACTCATCACTCATTACTCATTACTCATTACTCATTACTCATTACTCATTACTCATCATTCCAGGCTCAGCGTAATATTCGTATGTGATTTTATAATTTCAATCAGGATTTCAAAAAGGGTTTGTCCTTTTCCTTCTATCAATTCATCTAATTTTTGCTGAATTAATTCTATGTTGAAAGGTTTTCCCTGTCTGATTTTATTTTCATAGAATTCACGGGTAGCCTTAAAACCTAAGTCTTCTTTTGACTTCTGTGATTCTTTCCAGATGATTTCAATTTCTTCTTTGTTTTCGAATACTCCGAAACCTCCGTAAAGGATATCATCAAAGCCGTCCAGAGTTCCTACTTTCCAGTCTGTATCCTTCATCAGAACGTTAGAAGCTTCTTCGTAGAAACCTCTTAAAGACGAAAAATGACCGCCATGAATGACGATCATTTTTCTTGTATTGTTATTTGAAGTATTCAACACCGTTTTTGAATATGTTGTGATAATTCGCGGTTGGTATATTCTTCATAAGACCTTCTGCAAAACGCTCCGGGTGGCCCATTCTTCCGTAGATCTTTCCACATGGGCTGGTAATTCCTTCAATTCCGAATAATGAATTATTAGGGTTGAATGGCATACCGTGGGCAATGTTTCCATCAAGATCAATGTATTGGGTAGCGATCTGCCCGTTTTCATACAATTTCTTAATCTCTTCTTCTGAAGCCATGAAACGTCCTTCTCCGTGGGAAATCGGAATTGTGAAAGTTTGTCCTTTCATTCCTTTTAACCAAGGGCTTTCGTCATTCACTACTTGTACAGTAACCATCTGAGAGATATGTCTTCTGATGGCATTGTGCGCTAACGTTGGAGAGTTTTCATCCAGATCTTTGATTCTTCCGTACGGCAGCAATCCTGATTTCACAAGGGCCTGGAATCCGTTACAGATCCCGATAATCATCCCATCTCTGTCTAATAATTCGTGTACTGCATTTTTCATTTTCTCGTTTTTCAGAACGTTTACAATGAATTTTGCAGAACCATCCGGCTCATCCCCTGCGGAGAAACCTCCTGAGAATGCCAGAATCTGAGATGTTCTGATCTCTTCTACCCATGCATCAATGCTTTCATCCAGTAACTGGTGATTGATATTGATTAAAGGCAAGCTGCTTACTACAGCTCCTTCTTTCTGGAATGCATTCAGCGTGTCATACTCACAGTTGGTTCCCGGGAATACCGGAGCAAATACTTTAGGCTGTGCGATTCCGTGTTTTTTGATGATGATATTTCTTGGATGGATTGAGTTTGATTTTTCATCAATTTCAACCGTGATCTTTTCTTTTTCTACTGTTGGGAAAAGGTTCTCGAAAGTACCAGTAAAACTGGATTCGAGATTTGAAATTTGAAATTTGAAATTGTTGATGCTCAAAATTTCATCCTCGACTACTTTTCCAATCAACTGAAGGTTTACATCGCTTAATTCTTCTTTTGCTTCAATGATTAAGCTACCGATATTTTTACCCAATAAAACAGCTTCCTCAGCATTGATTTCAGCACCTAATCTGTTTCCGAAGCTCATTTTTGCTAAAGCTACTGCCAAACCTCCTTCTTTCACTGTTTTTACAGAAACAATTTTTCCTGCTTTGATGTTTTCGAAAATGAATTCAAAAGCTTCTTTTAAAGCATTATAGTTTGGTAGTCCGCTTTCCTGAGCAACGTGATTGAAGAAATACAGTTTGTTCCCTGCACTTTTCAATTCAGGAGAGATGATATTTTCTTTATCTCCGTTGGCACATGCAAAAGAAATCAAGGTTGGCGGAACATTCAGATCCTGATAGGTTCCACTCATGGAATCTTTCCCTCCAATCGCTGCAAGACCTAAATTGATCTGTGCATCATAAGCTCCTAAAAGTGAAGCTAAAGGTTTACCCCATTTTTCAGGATTTTGTCCTAATTTTTCGAAGTATTCCTGGAAGCTTAGTCTGATGTTTTTATAATCGCCTCCCATCGCTACAATCTTCGCCACACTCTCTACTACAGCATAAGATGATCCTAACAGTGAGTTTTGTTTTGAAATTTCAGCATCGAATCCCCAGCTTGCCAAAGAAACGGTTTTAATATCTTTTGCTCCTAAGATCGGTAGTGTCTGCACACTTCCTTCCATGAGTGTCTGCTGGTATTTCCCTCCTAAAGGCATTGCTACGGTAGTTCCTCCTACTGAAGAGTCGAACATTTCCAATAGTCCTTTTTGGGAAGCTACATTTTTATCTTTTAAGATGTTCAGGAAGTTTTCTGCTGTGAACGCTTTTGTTTCTTCTTTTACTTCTTCAAGGTGAGTGATTTTCACTTCCTGAGATTTTGAACATCCGTTAGTATCTAAGAAAGCTCTTGAAAGGTCTACAATTTTGTCTCCTTTCCAGAACATCTGCATTCTTCCTGAATCTGTCACTTTTGCTACTTCTACGGCAACAATGTTTTCAGCTTCACAGAATTTGATGAATTTTTCTTTATCCTGTGGATCTACTACCACAGCCATTCTTTCCTGAGACTCAGAAATAGCCAGCTCGGTTCCGTTTAATCCTTCATATTTTAATGGTAATACATCAAGGTTTACTTCTAAAGAGTCTGCAATTTCACCAATTGCTACAGAAACTCCTCCTGCTCCGAAATCGTTTGATTTTTTGATCAACTTCGTTACTTCAGGATTTCTGAATAATCTCTGGATTTTACGCTCTTCTACAGCATTTCCTTTCTGAACTTCAGAACTCATCGTGTGGATAGAAGTCTCGTCCTGCTCTTTTGAACTTCCGCTTGCTCCTCCTACTCCGTCACGACCTGTTGCACCTCCCAAGATAATAATTGAATCACCATTTTCAGGCTTCTCACGTCTTACCCAGTCTACAGGAACAGCTCCGGTAACGAAACCAACTTCCATTCTTTTGGCTTTGTAGCCTTCGTCATAGATTTCAGAAACCATTGTCGTCGCAAGACCGATCTGGTTACCGTAAGACGAATATCCGTTGGCAGCCTGTTTTGTAATGGTTTTCTGAGGGAGTTTTCCTGGTAAAGTTTTGTCAACAGATTCTAAAACGTCTGCAGCTCCCGTTAATCTCATCGCCTGGAAAACGAAAGATCTTCCGGATAATGGGTCTCTGATAGCACCTCCCAAACAAGTAGAAGCACCTCCGAAAGGTTCAATTTCTGTTGGGTGATTGTGCGTTTCATTTTTGAATAATAAATACCAAGGTTCTTTTTTACCGTCGTATTCTGCTTCGATCTGAATGGTACAAGCATTGATCTCGTCTGAAATAACAAGGTTATCAAGATTCCCTGTTTTATGGAAATATTTACCGCATACTGTTGCCAGATCCATTAAGGAAATTGGCTTCAGCTCACGGCCTAAGAATTTTCTTTTTTCGATATAATCATTGAAAATAGTTTCCAATGTATGTTTGAACTGACCTTCAAACTGAATGTCTGACAACTGTGTTTCGAAAGTGGTGTGACGGCAGTGGTCGCTCCAATACGTGTCTAATACCTTTAATTCTGTTTCCGTAGGATTTCTATCTTCAGTTTTGAAGTATTCCTGAATAAATTTCAGGTCATCCAATCCTAATGCAAAACCATGATTGTTGTAGAAATTTTCAAGTTCAGCATCATTGAAATTGATGAAATTTTCGTGGATGATTACTTTTGACGGGGTTTCATCTGCAGGAATATCCAGAATAGATAAGTCCTTTTCCTGAGATTCTACTTTGTTGATCAGAAGGTCCTTGATTTTAACCAAATCCGCTTCAGAAACTCCTTCAAATTCGATTAATTTTCCACTTCTTACTTTTGATTTTTCATTTTCAGTCAGTAAAGCGATACACTGTTGTGCAGAATCTGCTCTCTGATCATACTGTCCCGGCAAAAATTCCATTCCGAAGTGAATAGCTTTTGCAGGGTTTTCTGTATGTAAAATATCAGTAACAGGATCTACGAAAGTGTTGTTCACCACTTTTTCAAATTCTCCGTCATTCAAATTGAAAATATCATACACATTGTATACTTTCACACTTTGAATTGCCGGGACAACCGCTTTTACTTCATCAAAAATTTTTGGACTTTCAACATCGAAAATTCCTCTTTTTTCTACGAAAATTCTTTTGTTATTAGACATTAGATGTCAGATTTTTAATATTAGATTTATTTTTTATTTTCAAATTTATTTCTTGCTATCTCTATTGAACGATGCAATTTTTCAAGCAAAACTTTTTCTGAAGGTAAGATAAGTAAATATTCTGCTACTTTTATATTATCTCCTTCCAGATTCATGAGTTATATATGTCCACGATAATTGTCGCATCGCTGATGCGACAATATTAAAATCACTAAAAACAGAAGCAAACTGCATCATTTTTCGGATATTTTTCTCAGAAAATGAATTTCCAAATTCTAACGTAAGTCGCTGAGAGATCTGTACAATAACTTCTTTACCATACTCTGCTCTCTTATTATCTAAAACATCTTCATTTATTCTTTTTCCTATCTCCCAGTACAAAACCACCATTGCCGAGTTTACCTGAGCAGCGACCTGACTTCTTGTCTTGTCTACCAGCTCCTTAAGATCGGTCATTAATTGTTGATGATTTTGATTCTGTAACATTATTAAAAATTAGATGTCAGATTTTTAATATTAGATTTATTTTTCTTTTTTACTTTTTCTGAGTTAAAGTTTTTTTCTTTAAACCCATCTATATTGGAAATTTTTGAAAGAGATTTTCCCTCCAATCATTATTCTGTACAAATTTAAAGGAATAAGTCATATGTTCTTCAAATTTGAACTGCCGAATTTCCAATTTTGTATTATTTATTGATAAATTTATTCGGATTATCCTTATGTTCTTTCTGAAAGTCTTCTGCATTTTTTATTTCTTCTTTCAGCCAGTTTTCAAAAGGAACTTTCTTTTCATTAAAATCCTCAATGGCATAAAATGTTTTTCCATCTTCTGAAACCAGAAACTTGAAGCGGTAAAGCATATCTAAATCTTTCTTCCTATCATTATAAGTATTCACCTGATAATAGGGAAAATTTTCTTTTGGCCTTTCTACGATTTCAAAAAACAGATTCTTTTCTTTTTCAGATAATTTGTCATAAAAATTCACATAATAAAGATCTGACAGTTTTTTCTTCTGCTTTTCAAAGAACTGAAGAATATTCTTCTCCTTTTCATTATACTGAAACGGATTCGGGTAGTATTTCCCGTCTATTTCAACATCCTTTTCTGATGGTTTTGCCAATGGCTGAATCGTTTCTCCTTTGACATTCATCACGCCCCATTTACCACCTACAACAGACCTGTGTTCATCATTTGTTTTTTCCCAGTCACAGCCGTCACAAAAGGTAGCGTATCCATAATTAAAAGGAAATGCAAAGTCGTGCTTAGCTACAATAACAGTATTCCCGTTTCGGTCTGCAAATCCTACTTTACCATTTTTAACCAATCTTCTCAGTCCTTCAGAGAAATAATCTGCTCCATTGTCAAAAAGGAAAGGCTGGTACAGGAACTTCCCATTTCTGTCATACACATATCCCCATGCATTTTTCTCTGATTTTTCGCCTTCTTTACTTCCATCAAAAAGAATGGTTTCTCCTTCTACAGGATCTCCATCTTTAAAGAATGAAAAGACTTTGAACTTTGCAGGAACAATTATTTTTCCTGCTTTATCTTTTACTCCCACTAAAGAATCTTTGGACTTAAAATAATGTAAATCCTCTTTACTCTGAGAAAAAGAAATGATTGGTGTTAATAGGATGGTTAATAGCAGTTTTTTCATATTAATTGGAGTGGGAAATAAAATATGCAGCCCAAAAGACTGCATATTGTTTTATACTTTAAGATCAGCTTCCAATCCTATTAAGTCTTTGTTTCGGTCTATAATCGGCTGTACTTCATTTTTGATGAATTCCTCCGTCTGGATCGGCGCGAAACCAATAAAGTTTTTAGGATCTAAAACTTCTTTCAGTTTTGATTTGTCTAGTTTTAAAGAATCATCATTTAAGATTCTTTCGATAAGGTCGTTTTCTTTTCCTTCTTCTTTCACTTTCTTGGAAGCTTCCATAGAGTGAACTCTGATCACTTCGTGGATTTCCTGACGGTCACCACCCGCTTTTACTTCTTCCATGATAATGTATTCTGTCGCCATGAAAGGAAGTTCCTCCATAATGTGCTTGTTGATTCTGTTTGGATAAACAACAATTCCGTTCATGATGTTGTTCCAGATTAATAGAATAGCATCAACAGCTAAAAATGCCTGAGGGATTGTTAATCTCTTATTTGCAGAGTCATCCAATGTTCTTTCAAACCATTGTGTAGAAGCCACCATTGCAGAACTTGTCGTCAGAGACATTACATATTTTGCCAATGCTCCGATTCTTTCGCTTCTCATCGGGTTACGCTTGTATGCCATTGCAGAAGAACCGATCTGGTTTTTCTCGAATGGTTCTTCAATTTCCTTAAGGTTTTGAAGTAAACGTAAATCGTTTGTGAATTTATGTGCAGATTGTGCAATATTGCCTAATAAAGCAACCACTTTAGCATCAATTTTTCTATCGTAAGTCTGTCCGGAAACTCCGAAAACTTTTTCGAAACCGAATCTTTTTGAAAGTTCTTTATCTAAGTGTTTTACTTTAGAATAATCACCGTTGAAAAGCTCAAGGAAACTGGCAGCAGTTCCTGTAGTTCCTTTTACTCCTCTGAAACGTAGGGTTTCAAGGAAGAAATCCAATTCTTCAATATCAAGAACCAAACTCTGTAACCAAAGGGTAGCTCTTTTCCCAACTGTTGTCAGCTGAGCCGGCTGGAAGTGTGTGAATCCTAAAGTTGGAAGGTCTTTATACTGAATTGCAAAATCCGAAAGATTTTTCATCACGTTCACCAACTTTTTCTTTAAGATTAAAAGCCCGTCACGGATCTGAATTAAGTCTGTATTGTCTCCTACAAAAGCTGAAGTTGCTCCCAGGTGGATAATTCCTTTTGCTGAAGGCGCCACATCACCATAGGCGTGAACGTGAGCCATTACATCATGACGGAATTTTTTTTCGTACTCTGCAGCTTTTACGTAATCGATGTTTTCAGCATTAGCTTTTAACTCAGCGATCTGCTCGTCTGTAATTTCAAGTCCAAGGTCTTTTTCGATTTCAGCAAGAGCTATCCAAAGCTTTCTCCAATTCTGGAATTTGTTATTGTGTGAGAAGTTAAATAACATTTCTTCACTGGAGTAGCGCTCTTCCAATGGATTTTTGTAGGAATTCATTCGTTCTTTTACTTTTTAGATGTACAAAAATACGGTTTTTCAGTGAGAGATGAAAATCCAGATTTGATGATTTTCATTCATGATTTTCATTTATACTTTTGTCTTGAAATCGAAGATTCGACGTAGTCAAACAAAAGTATACAAAAGTTCAAGACGGGAATCATCCGCTAAAAATTTGAATGTACTCCTAAAATTTCCAAACTCGAATGGATCGTTCGATTCTGCTTCGGTTCTGAACAAGTCCCATGCTCAGACAGTGGAAATTTCTTAAAGGATTACATTGAAATTTTCTTAACGCTCCTGATTCCTAAGTCGGGCATTAATGAGTAATATACTACTTTTTAAATAACTGGTAGCTAATACCATCAACAAGTCAAAGACACAGACTAAAAGAAGCAAAACAAATAAATTGGGAAATATTTATATGATTTTCATTTATACTTTTGTCTTGAAACAAAAGTATACAAAAGTTCAAGACGGGAATCATCCGCTAAAAATTTAAATGTACTCCTAAAATTTCCAAACTCGCATGGATCATCCGGTTCTGCTTCGGTTCTAAACAAGTCCCATGCTCAGACAGTGGAAATTTCTTAAAGGATTACATTGAAATTTTCTTAACGCTCCTGATTCCTAAGTCGGGCATTAATGAGTAATATACTACTTTTTAAATAACTGGTAGCTAATACCATCAACAAGTCAAAGTCAAAGTCAAAGACACAGACTAAAAGAAGTAAAACAAATAAATTGGGAAATATTTAATATGATTTTCATTTATACTTTTGTCTTGAAACAAAAGTATGCAAAAATTCAAGACGGGAATCATCCGCTAAAAATTGAAATGTACTCCTAAAATTTCCAAACTCGCATGGATCATTCGATTCTGCTTCAGGTCTGAGTAAGTCCCATGCTCAGACAGTGGAAATTTTTTAACGGATTACATTGAAATTTTCTTAACGCTCCTGATTCCTAAGTCGATTGATATAGAGCACATAAAAAAAGCTATCCCATTTCTGGGGCGGCCTGTTTTTACTATTTTTTAATTATTCGACAATAAGTCTGCATGGTGACTGGCGATTTTTCAAAAGTAATTCTCCCAAAAGAATCCTGCTCCAGGAATTGAATCCAGTTTTTGTTTAACCAGTGGATCTTTTTCAATCCATTTTTTTAATTCTGCATTAGTTTTTAAACTATCTCCAATAGGAACATTAGCGTATACTCTATTATTATGAACATCACTATTCAAGTATATTACTAAATACTCTTTATTGACTTTCTTTTCAGCAACTGAATATGATAAGTTTCCCACATCACAATTTGATTTATACCTTTTACCATTCAAAGTAAAGGTATAGATAAACTTAAAACCTGTTCCTCTGCCATACCCTTTAACTTCCTGTATTGTACCAGTAGTGTACAAACCTTCTTTTTTATATGAATTTTTAAACTTTTGTAAGAATAAATGGTCATAGAAAAAGAGGCCCCCTATTATAATGACAATAATATAAATATAATATTTTTTAAAAATGATCATATCAGTTACTTTTGTTTTTTTCTGAATTTATGTTGTATTTGCTCCTGCCAATGCATACAAAGTCCCAAACGGCAATCATCCGCTAAAAATTGAAATGTAATCCTAAAATTTCCAAACTCGCAGGGATCATTCGATTCTGCTTCGGTTCTGAGTAAGTCCCATGCTCAGACAGTGGAAATTTTTTAACGGATTACATTGAAATTTTCTTAACGCTACTAATTCCTAAGTCAGATATTAACGCAATAATCTACCTTTAGCATTGAATTGTTATCATCATAAAAGCCAGAAAAGTTCCTAAAATGGCTATAACTAGTCCTAATATGTTCAGTGCTAACATTATAAATTCACTTCTTAAGTTTTTGAAAAATGTTCCAGCTGCAGGAAAGATAAAAACATTTGAAATCATTAATAGGGTAGAAAAATTTAAGCCTCCTTCAAAGACACGAAAACCATTTCTTATTATGTATATATTTACCAGTAATATTATAACATTCAAAAAAATGATACCAACAGCAAGAATATAATTTGTTCTGGATCGCACGAAAGTTCTGTAATTAAGACTGCAAAATAACATTTTTTTCATTTATACTTTTGTCTTAAAACAAAAGTATACAAAAGTTCAAGACGGGAATCATCCGCTAAAAATTTAAATGTACTCCTAAAATTTCCAAACTCGCATGGATCATCCGGTTCTGCTTCGGTTCTGCGTAAGTCCCATGCTCAGACAGTGGAAATTTTTTAACGGATTACATTGAAATTTTCTTAACGCTACTAATTCCTAAGTCAGATATTAACGTAATAATCTACCTTTAGCATTGAATTGTTATCGTAATAAAAGCCAGAAAAGTTCCTAAAATGGCTATAACTATTCCTAATATGTTCAGTGCTAACATTATAAATTCACTTCTTAAGTTTTTGAAAAATGTTCCAGCTGCAGGAAAGATAAAAACATTTGAAATCATTAAT
>NZ_JAVCWI010000021.1:0-30340 GCF_030846215.1 Chryseobacterium sp. WLY505
ACAACCTGTCCTTTACCGTTTTTAAACTCTATGGTTTCATTATCATCCTCATCTTTGACAGAGTTTTTATACAATTGGTTGGGGGCATAAATCGTAGCAGGCGATAAGCTCACTACACTTTTTGTAGCTCCATCTACCCAGCTTGTGCTCGTGGTAAACTGATAGACTTCATTAAATCCGTTGGTGTCATAGCTAAACTTTACAGATTTTGTGTTCCAGTCATTACCTACCTGTTTCTGCTCCAGAATCCGATCCAATGGTGAGCTTTCCAAAACTTTTTCAGAATAGATCTTTTCATTACCGTAGGTTGTAGGATAAACACCCAAGGGTCCTGAATAATAGTTTCCATTGCTGGTAGAAAGCTGGGGAACAGGCAAGTAATCTTTGACCTGTCTTCCGAACGCGTCATATTCTATATGATTAACTACATCACGTCCCAATGGTGATGCTTTTATATTAACAATCTGTTTTGGCCTTCCCAGACCGTCAAAATACTGTACAGATTCCGAGGATTTGGTAGCTGTAGTACCATTATAATCCAGATACGTTTTGGTCTGAATATAGTTTTCATTGCTTGAAATCGTGGAAAGCTGGGCATAGGTTATATTGGATAAGAGCAACGCTCCTATTGGTATTATCAATTTTTTCATCAGTTTTAGTTTTTATAGTTGTATTTCATTTCCTTCAACACTTTGCCATTCACATCGATCACTTTCTGAAGTCTGTTAGCAGAGTCGTAAACATAGCTTTCCCTGATTCCGGATGGTGGTGTGATGCTTCTTACTCCTACTAAAGGATCATAAGTGTAAGTGGTAATCTGATAACCGGATAATGCAGAGTTAGATCTGAAGGTGTTCAATACTGATAAGAAGGTTGTTTCATCATTGTTAGGAGCTGCTATAGCATCTGTGTTGGAAGCTGTAACAATAGAATCCATTAATGACTGCGAAATATCTGATAATTTAGCTCCCTCAATCTTTGCAATGGGCTGGGTCTGATTGTAACCCCAGACAATCACGGTTGAAAGACCATTTTTTGTGGTATATTGCTGCAAATTCCCTTTAGAATCGTATTGATCGTAAGTCAACTCTGTGGATAGGGTATTATTTTGGATATTTAGCCTAGATACACTCATAGGTAATGCCAATCCTGATGTTTTATTATTGGCCTCTATATCAGAGTTTGGATAAAGAATTGAAAGTTTGGAGATAGTTTTTCCTATATCTGTTGAATTTATTTTTTTAACAACAGTTGTTTCCAAAGGAACACCTATTATATTTTTGTTAATCAAATACAGATTCCCTAGCTCATCGGCATACTTAAAGGTTGTTTCCTCAACAGACTTGTCTGGGAAAGTTATTTTTTTTGAGGTAGGCTGAATATGTAAGGGATTATCATAAAAATATTCAGTTTCTGTTCTCAGCAATTTTCCATTTATATTTTCTTCTATAATTTCCCTGTCTTTATTCACTTGGGCAGATACCAGTTTTTTTCCATAAAAATCAAAATTTGCAGCAGGATTTTTCATGACCATTCCACAGCCAAGGTAATATTCCGGACTTGTGACAAAAAATTGATAGCTCATTTTGTGGAATTCATTGGGTTGTGTTGGAGCCGAAAAATCTAACCCTGATTCTATTTGCTGGGTTGTTGGGGTTTGAATAAATGAATAACTATTTGTTATCGTTTTAATAGGAACTGTATTTCCTCTTTCAAAGATCTCCTGCTTCTTTATAAATCCTCTTTTCCATGAATTATCATTGAATAAAAGATATGGTGTATCATAATATAGCTTTCCATCGTCTTCATCATAAAATGAATAAACCGTTTTTCCGTTATCATTACCATTACTAATAGTACTTTCCGTAGCTTTAGAGTAAAATACCGTACACCCGTTATAGCCTAGTATATCACTAATTGCTGTACTGTAATATTTGGCCAAGGAAAAATATTTATCAAGTACTTTACAGACACTTGGATCATATTTAAAACTATATCCATGCTCTAATTCATAGGCGATGGGATAATCGTAGATCTTTCCTGTTGAAATACCGCTTTCATTATCATAACTAATACTCTTAGAAAAAAGGGTACTGCCATTAGTGTCTTTTGAAATTATTTTCGCAATCCTAATTCCTCCAACTTCCAGATTTTTTCGTCCTGAACCCGTCACTATCGCTTCTTCTGCATACAGCTGAACATAAGGATCAGGAAGCCCCTTGGCAAACATGCTCAGTGAATAGGAACCTTGATCTAGCGTTAACTCAGTTTCTCCCTTTCCGGACATTGGAGGAAATGATACAAGTGTATTTGTCGATGTATTTATCAAATTATAAGAAACTTGTGCATCTGCGGTAGCTCCTCCGGGTTGATAAGGGATATTATAGAACAATTGGAACTTGGTTTTCCTAGTTATTTGAAAGTTTTCCGTTTTATAAAATTCACCATTATTAGACTCTTCATAACTATAATAAATACCAATATTGATAATATTTGTACCATATTCTGTATAATTTGGTTCATCATAAGTATTATTTTCATAAACAAACTCCTCGCTGCCCTTTGTAGGATAAATAATTTCCTTTAGTAATGTTGTTTGAGTATTGGTTAGACTAGGTTTCTTACCTCCCAAATAATAATAGGTCTTAAAATCCTTTACATTATACCTTCCTTCTCCATTCTGGCTGTAATATCCCCAAAAGTCTTTGCTATCAGTATCTTTATTTGGTATTAATGAGTCTTCATAATATTTGAATGAATATTGCTGGTCATTGATTTTAACGGAATTTAGTTTAAGCCAAGCAGTACGATCATTAATATCCCCATTGGCTGGCTGAAAATAAGACTGATCAAATACAGCCGTATAGCTGTTTCCTCCATCCTGAACTTTTATTTTATCAAGTGCTGCAATCTTTCTTGTAAAGTTATTTTTTACATCTGTCCTGGGAGTGCTTTTGTATTCAAAGGAAACTCTTGTTTTTGCATTCACCCTAATCTCGCTCAATAAAGGAAGAGTATGCTTTGTTACCTTGGACAAATATTTAACTTCAAAGGAACTTGAATAGTAGTCCGTTGGAATGTCATATAGATCTTTGGTACTTCCTTTCATATAAGAGTTTGGATTATCATAGGCATAGTCAACGTAATTATACAGAAACTCAATAATATCAGTTTTAGTTTGAATTTTGGATAAATAGTAATTGTTATAGATCAGATTGCCTCCACTATAGGGATAAAACCCGCTCAATAATACCATATCTGACTGTAGGGTAATATCATCCTGAACAGCATATTCATAAATATTACCTTGAATATCAGTTATAGTAAATTTAGTTCCATCAAATTTTATTTTTTCTTTCCCTGCAGGCATCTGCTTTCCATTAAAGTCCTTATCAAGGAAGAACTTACTGCTTTTCCCGGGATATGAAAAATGAAAAATATCAGGTTCTGTATCTATACCACTTACAGGGTTTCGCATAAAGGTGCCTTGTGCTTCTAATCTTGAATTGGAATGATCTCTTAAAAGTGCATATTCAGGATAGTTAACAGCTCCAGGATTTACAAAGTCAACTTTTACAGGGTGATCAACAGGAAATCCATTTGGAAAGACAGAATACTCTTTTAGTGAATGAAGATCATCCAGTCCATTCACTTTATGAGATATCTTTCCACCCACTTCCAAATCCCATCCCAATCCAATATTAGACGCATTTTCGCCAGGTTTAAATCCTGTGGAAGTATAATTCAATGTAATTGGAATTTCAAAACCACTTACTTTTAGGGTATAAATATTCAAAGGATAGTTTATTGCTCCCGATGAATAATTAACTGGAATATCAACCCTTTTTACCAATCCTGACATTTCAGGAGTTGTAGGAACAATATTAGTTAAATTGCCAAATTGAGCAAATATTCTGATACCAAATAATAGTAACAGAAATAAAGGTATTTTATAGTTTTTCTTCATGATTAATGTTTTTTATTTCTTAATCAGCTTTGCATTCGCTGTTTTATTATTATCCGTTTTTATCGTCACCAGATAAGCACCCTGCACCAAAACCTGGGTATTGATCTTAGTAACTTTGTTTTTGGTTTTTATACTTTGTAGCTGTCTTCCACTCATATCATACAAAAGAATATCAGCATCCTTGAAGTCGAAACCGATTTCTATGTAAGTATAATCAGAAACAGGGTTTGGATAGATTTTGATATCGTATTTTTCAATCAGCTGATCAATCTGCTTGTCTCCCAATTTTACAATTTTCCAGTTTTCTTTACCCAATTCTTCAGCACTGGTTCCTGCCAGAATAATTGATCCGTCTCTGTTCAGCTTTAAGTCTGAAAGTCTTTCTTCTTTTTGTCTGGATTCTCCCTTTACGTGTTTTCTCCACTGCTCATTGCCATTTTGATCTAAGTATAACATCCAGAAAGTTTCGTCATCGGTTTCTACTCTTCCTTCTGCCTGCGTATAACCACCCAATAAAATTCCTTTTGAAGATTTGTCATCTGCTGAATGAAGAACACTCATTCCCATCAGGATATCACGGTTTTTAAAATTGTAAGATTTCTGCCATTGTTCATCCCCTCTTTCATTGAGAGCAATCAGCCAAAGATCTGTTCCTTCTTCAATGCCTACCGTTTTGTTTCCTGATCTTTCTGATCTGGATTCTCCACCAATGATAAAACCAGTGGAAGTTAAAGCCAGGGTTCTCAAATGATCATCTCCTTTGCCTCCGAAGTTCTTTTCCCATTCTACTTTTCCGTTTTTGTCTAATTTGACAATCCAGTAATCACCTTCTCCGAAATTTTCAGTTTGTTTCGAGTTTCGGGATACGGGATTCGAGTTTTGAACGTTTAATGCAGAACCCTCACCTCGCATCCCGGAATCTTGTTCAGAACCAGAAACACGAACCTCGGAACTTCTCGAATAAATTCCCAATAATGCTCCTCCATCTTTCGTTGGAATCATTTTCTCCACTTCATCCAATCCTTTTCCACCTAAAATTAATTGGGAGAGTTCTTTTCCATCTTTGTCTAATCTTGTAATTAAAAGATCTTTTGAACCGTATCCTTTGGGTGAGTTCTGTATATTTCCGGCAACAAAAAATCCTAAATCGGTAGTCTGGATAACAGCTCTTGCTTCTTCATCAGAAGAACTTCCCAACGTTTTCTGCCACAATTCATCACCGAATTCATTGATTCTGATCAGCCAGATGTCTGAGCCTCCTTTGGAATCCTCTTTTTTGTCGAATCCTTTTCCGGAATAAGATGTTCCAGCCAGGAGAAATCCGCCATCCTGCGTGGTAACAGTGGCAGACAGATAATCATGATTTTGTCCTGCGAAATATTTTTCCCATGATTCTTTCCCTTGCTGGTCAAGTTTAATCAAATGAAAATCATAGCCGTTATTCTGCTTTTGGCTGCTGGCTGCTTGCTGTTGGCTTTTAGACTGTATAGAACTTCCGGTAATAAGGTATTGCTGATCAATGGTTGTGGTGATCTGGCTTAGAAAATCCTGGGTAGAGGATTGGATATCTTTCTGCCACACCACTTTCTGGGCAGATAGGCCCAAGACCGTGCATAAAGTAAATGCACTGAGATAAAGTTTTCTCATCTTTGTGTTGTTTTTTTAGTTATTAATCATTAAAACTGCACGAATGTAATGCTTTTTAACACATGAAAATCAACATATTACAGCTTTACGTAAATAATACTATTAATAATTAATTCTTCTTTACAATGTATTAGAATTGGTTCATTATGATTCAAAAATATCTACATCCAACCACAGATCCTGCCATATTAAATACAAACAAGTATAAAAATTGAAACTCTCATTTCAATTACGAAATTATATCACCGAAAAGACAATATTACTATAAGCTTATGCGCAATAAAAGGCTTTCTCTATATCATATTTAACCATTTCATTATCAGCTATTGACACGCTGTATTTTTATCAATAAGTTTACTACATGATGAGAAAAAACTATTACCGGAAATTGGCGTTGATGGTCACCTTGCTGACTGTTTTATTGGCCTATCAGAAATATACCAGCCGTGAAAAAGAACCTTTTCCCAAGGTAACGTTTATTTCAGATGCTTCAATACCAGCAAATCTATCAGATTTTGATCCCAATACCCTGGACAAAGAACAATGGCAGAAACTTGGATTTTCAGAGAAACAAACAGCAACCATTCTGAAGTATAAAGATATTGTTGGAGGAAAGTTTACTTCGAAACAGCAGTTGAAAAAATGTTATGCTATTTCCAATGAGAAATTCAGTGTACTGTCCTCTTTCATTTTACTTCCTGAAACAGCAGAAAAAGGAGATTCCAAAAGATTCACTCCATACGGGAAGAAAGGAATTATGATTTCAGGAAAATTCAATCCTGATCAGTTTTCTGCCAATGACTGGTTTACAATGGGCTTTAGCGAAAAACAGGCAGAAGCCATTATAAAGTATAAAAATTATCTTGGGGGAAGTTTTATCAGTAAAGAAAAATTTAAAGAATGTTTTATCATTTCGTCGGAGAATTACAGCAAACTTGAACCGTATCTTTTGCTTCCGGCAAAAACTCCGGAAAACTTCAGGAATTCCGGAAAAGATAATCCTGTAAAATCAAAAATTCAATATCATCCGTTTGATCCTAATCAGCTTGGCCCAGATGAGTGGATAGCACTGGGGTTTTCAGAAAAGCAAGCAATCACGATCATTAATTACCGGGACAGAAATTTACGGGGAAGCTTTAAAAGCTTAGAAGATCTGCAGAAATGTTTTGTGATTTCTGCTGAGAAGTTTCAGGAGATGAAACCTTATATCAGACTTCAGGAAAAACAACAGGAAAAAACAGATTTTTCAAAAACAGATCTTAATACCATTACTTTCAAACAGCTTATTGAATTCGGACTGGATGAAAGAAGTGCAGGCTCAATCATTGGTTTTAGAAAGAAACTGGGAGGGTTTATGAATAAGCAGCAAATTTTAACCACTTACAACATCGATCAGGATCTGGTTCAGAAACTGATTTCAATAGCCCCCTTAAATACATCAGATGTTCCCCGATACTCATTAGTAAATGCACCAGAGGAATGGCTTAAAAATCATCCTTATTTCAAATATTCAGCAGACAAAATCATATTCTACCGGACCAGTAATCCTGATGATAAAAAAATATGGAAACTTTTAAAACTGAAACCTGAGTATGAAGAAAGAATGAAATTATATGTAAAATAACATGAAACCTGAAACAGGCTAAAACTCTTCCAAAATAATATTCCGGAAGAGTTATATCCTGTAAAATAATTTTAGTGATGCATATAGTTGCTTGGCCCATTAGTCCCTTCAATGGACTCAGGTAATATTCCGTATTTATTACGTAAATCTACTGTACCTATTTTCTTTTCTGTATTAATATCAATGATACTGATCGTACCGGAATTTAAGTTGGGAAGATCCAATAAATTATTCTGTACTGCCACAACATCTTTTCCTGATTTGGTTTTAAAGAAAGCCATATGATGTGCTCCTTTGTCAGCATCAAGAGTCTTCAAAAGCTTTAATTGAGGAAGATTGTTAATATCAAAGACAAGTACTTTTCCAGGTTCTGCAAAACTCACGTACAATTTGTTGGTATCATCAATATACATTTCGAGTGCCCAGCCTAAACCTTTTGTACTTCCATCAAAAACCTTGGTAAAAGCATCATATTTTTTGGTTGTAGTATTATAGGGAGCAATCCAGATATCTCCGCCAAGCATCGTTGTAGCAAGTGCATATTGCGGAAACTTTCCGCGCAATAGCAATACTTCTACTGGAGCAGATAAATCAGTTGGAGAGTCTGCAACCTGATAGGTTTCCTTTATTTCGTAAGTATTGAGATCTAGTAAAGTACAGGTATTGCCCATTCCGGTAGTAAGATCAGGATGAATAGTGGATGATACCATCATCAGTCCTTTTTCCTCATTGATGGAAATGCCGTGCGGATACATGATGAACTTATTGGGATTAGCTTGAATAGGTGCTTTAATCGTTTTGATAAGCTGATTATTAGCCGCATTAAAAACACCTATACTACCATCTTTTGGGCCTCCTGCCCCACCCATAAAGGTCATAAAATATCTTCCGTCATTGGTAAAAAATAAATTTTCTCCTACCGTATTTTCACCCGTATCTACAGGAGTTGCGTTCAATAATATGGGTTGTCCGTTTTGGTCTTCCCCGGTTTTTACTTCGTAGAGATAGCTGCCACCCAAAGCAGTCGTGAACATTTTATTGGCATTCTGATTGTAATAAATATGATGTGGCAGTACACCAATGCCCAATTCAAGTTTGCTGCTGATATTTCCAAAATTGGGGGCTTCAGGATCGAGTTCAATGACGGCGATTCCGTCTGGTAATCCTTTTAAACTTCTGTAATCAATGTAAAACGAAGAATCATGCGGATGATCCGGATAATGATTATCATTTTGACAACTTACTACTACTACCAAAGTAATACATAATAGAACTGAACTAAGATTTAATTTCATGATTTTCAGGTTATTATTGTTAGTATTATAAATATAAAGCATTTTCATTGAAAAACAAAACATATTACACCAATACGTGAAAAACAATAAATAACATTAAAAAATAATGCTTCCAATAATTAAAAAAGGAAGCATGAAATTAAAACCCGTTAAAGTATTTTAGATATTTTTAATCAATTGTTTTACTGGAATCTGCCAGCAAGGAGTTGAGCGTATTCAGTTCCTCATCCGTCATATCTCTCCATTTCCCGATAGGCAAATCAAGTTTGATATTCATGATACGGATTCTCTTGAGTTTTTTTACTTCGTATCCAAGATATTCACACATTCTTCGGATCTGTCTGTTGAGCCCCTGAGTAAGAACAATTCTGAAATTCATTTCATCAATCTTTTCTACCTCACATTTTTTAGTCACGGTATCAAGAATTGGAACACCGTTTCGCATTTTTTCCAAAAATCTTGGAGTGATAGGTTTGTCTACACGAACAAGATATTCTTTCTCGTGGTTATTCCGCGCTCTCAGAATTTTATTTACGATATCTCCGTCACTCGTTAAGAAAATAAGTCCTTCACTTGGTTTATCCAATCTTCCGATAGGAAAAATTCTTTTGGGATGGTTGATATAATCAACGATATTATTTTTTTCACGTTTTGTATCCGTAGTACAAACGATTCCTACCGGTTTATTAAAAACGATATACACAGGTTTTTCCTGAGGCTCTCTGATCGCTTTTCCGTCTACTTCTACCAGATCTTCATCAGAAACTTTAGTTCCCAACTCAGGAATTTTCCCGTTTATCTTGATCCTTCCTTCTTCCAAAAGCTTATCTGCTGCTCTCCTAGAACAGTATCCTACTTCTGATAAATATTTATTGATACGCGTTTTTTCCATTTGTCTTTTCCGTAGCCGATATAATTTTTATTGCTGAAATCCGGATTTCCCTAGCTTAAGTCTATGAAAAATCATCATCCCATCTTTCAGTTTATGTGATTCAAAAAACAATTCTTCCTTTTTGGCTTAATCTTTTTGAATAGGAAACTTATATTTTCAGTATTTCCTGATGCAAAGTTAGGAAGAAAATGATATCCTTATGAAAGTAATATCATAATCAATATTTCCTGATAAAGTATTATTTTCAATACCCTGAGAATTGCTGGTTTAATTTTTACAGACCTTCGAATCTGTACTCGTTATTCAGAAACTGATCTGTAGCATCTTCAATGGCATAGTCACCAATCCTGGTACGTCTCAGTTGTGTCAGATAAGCTCCTACTCCCAATTCCTGGCCGATATCATGGGCAAGGCTTCTGATGTAAGTTCCTTTTGAACATCCTACCATAAAACTCACCAAAGGAAAATCGATTTTTACATCCGTGATGTAATGGATCGTTGTTTTTCTTGATTTCATTTCCACTTCTTCACCAGCTCTGGCAAGGTTGTAAGCTCTTTCCCCATCAATTTTAATGGCCGAATAAACAGGTGGTTTCTGTTCAATTTCTCCAACGAATTTTTCCAGCACTTCTTTTACCAGTTCTTCAGTAATATGTGAGATATCCTGTTGAAGAATTTCAGGTTTTTCAGTATCATAGGATTCTGTCTGTACACCGATCTTGATCTCTGTCCAATATTCTTTAGGAGCATCCTGGATCTCAGGAATTTTCTTTGTAAATTTTCCACAACAAACAATAAGAAGCCCAGTTGCCCTGGGATCTAAAGTTCCGGCGTGTCCGATTTTAAATTTCTTAGGAAGATCAAACTCCCTTTTAAGTTTATATTTCATTTTATTGACAGCCTGGAAGGAAGTCCAGTCCAAAGGCTTATCCAATAAAAAAATGTATCCTGATTTCAGTTCTTCAGCAGTCATGAATGGGTATAAAAGATTTCTTATTTAAAGAAATAAAAATAAATCAACAGGGCAACTCCAACAAAAATACGATACCAGCCCCAAGGTTTAAATCCATATTTATTAAGCACTCCAATAAATGCTTTAATGGCAATAAGCGCCACAATAAATGCTACAATATTTCCTACAACGAAGATCATAATGTGATCCTGAGAAGCCATGATCATTTCATATCCTTTCTGAGGATTTGCCGTTTCTTTTCCCCAGGTTTTTACAAAAACAGAATATACAGTTACCGCAAGCATGGTAGGAACTGCAAGGAAGAAAGAAAATTCTGCAGCAGCCTTTCTGGTAAGACCTTGTGCCATTCCCCCAATGATGGAAGCAGCACTACGGCTAGTTCCCGGCATCATTGCAAGACACTGCCAGAAACCAATGGTAACAGCATTTCTTATGGTAATTCCTTTTTCATCATCGATCTTAGGATTCTTAAACCATTTATCGGCAAACAGCAAAACAACACCCCCTAAAACCAATACGGAAGAAATAGCAATCTGATTTCCAAGAACGGCTTCAATTTTATCATCAAACAAATAGCCTAACACCAAAGCCGGAACTACTGCAAATGCAAGTTTAAAATAAAACTGAATATTATTTAAATCAAAAAACTTTTTCCAGTAGGCTACGACCACCGATAAAATAGCTCCAAACTGAATAGAAACCTGAAACATCTTTAAAAATTCTGTTTCTTCCAACCCCATAAGATTTGCGGTAAATCCCATATGTGCTGTAGAAGAAATCGGAAGATATTCCGTCAATCCTTCTACAATGGCAATAATAATTGCTTTGATTAAATCCATATTCCTTTAAAAAATTAAAAGATTAAGAGATCCGGAAACTCAGAATACATGATTCTCAATTTCTTAATCTCTTAATCTCAAAATATAAAAATTTATTTATTTTCTTTTTAAGATCGCGTACACTTCAATGACAAATCCTATAACAACAAACAGAGGTGCTATTCTGATTCTTCGGATAGAAAAGATATCGTCATTCCATGAGTTAGGATCAAATTTCCCATCTACAGTATTGGCATCGGGGCCCATCATCAGTAGAAATCCTACGACAATAAATGCTAGTCCGATCAGCATCCATTTGAAATTCTGCTGTCCGAAATAGAAAGCGTTTTCCTGTGGTACTTCAGCTTCATGTCCAAAGTCTGAAGCGGAAAATTTATTTGTTTTTTTGCTCATTATTAAGAGTAATATAAATCGTCAACGTTTGATTTTAAGAATCTCCATGTAGCGAAAATTGTACTTAAGACAGAAATAAAAATTCCTACTCCAAGTACCAGGATAACCAACCAGAAATATTGGTTGTTGTCCTGTACGAAAGCTGAACCAATCTGGCTTGTGAAATAGTACCAAACTCCACCTAACGCAAGAAGACCTATTACAGAACCGATAGCTCCTAAAATAATAGCTTCCACGATGAATGGTTTAAGGATAAATCTTCTTTTCGCTCCTACAAGCTGCATCGTTTTAATAATAAATCTCTTCGAGAATATTTTCAGACGGATAGAGTTGTTGATCAATACAACTGCCAATATCAGGAACAGAACAGAAAATCCTAAAATCCATTTCAGAATTCTGCTCAGGTTATTGTAGACATCTACCATTAAAGTACTGTCATTTTTAACATCGATAATTCCCGGAACAGATTTGATCTCTTTGATGGCTTCATCAATTTTTGCAGGATCTACGAATTCCGGTTTTAAAGCTACTTCAATAGAGGAAGGGAAAATATTTTCTTCGAACAATGCATCACTGTCGATTCCCATAGTCTTTTTGGCTTCTTTAGCTGCCATATCTCTTGAAATATAAGTCGCTTTTTTTACAGGAGCTAATAACTGTACCTTTTTAAAAGTTTCTTCCTCAAGTTTTGCAATTTTTACAGAATCTTTAGCGTCATAGTTTTCATCAAAGTAGGCGTTCACCACCAACTGTTCTTTGATATAGTCAGAATACTTCTGGGCATTAATCAGAATAAGCCCCATTAATCCTAACAAAAATAACACTAAGGCAATACTTATCACTACTGTAATATTGCTGGACCGAAGCCTTTTCTTATTAAATTCATCTACAGATTTAGCCATTAATATTAAAATTTTTGGCTAAAATAGAAAAAATCTTCCGAAATTTGGGACGAAATAAAGAAAATCACTGTTAATAAAATCATAAAAAACTTTGAGTGTAAAAGCAAAAAAACATCTTGGACAGCACTTCCTGACAGATGAAAACATCGCAAGAAAAATCGTAGAAGGTCTTAGTTTTGAGAACTATACCAACATCATGGAAGTAGGTCCCGGAATGGGAGTTCTTACCAAATATCTTCTTGAAAAGGATCAGAACATTTACCTTGCTGAAATAGATACGGAGTCTATCGAATATCTGAAAAATAATTATTCGAAAGTAACTGAAGAAACTTTTGTAGGAGATTTCCTGAAGCAGGATTTCAGTTTTATCAAAGACGATCAGATTGCTATTATTGGTAATTTCCCTTATAATATCTCGTCACAGATTTTGTTTCAGATTGTAGATCATTACCAACTGATCCCGGAAATGGTGGGAATGTTCCAGAAAGAGGTTGCTGAAAGAACGGCTGCTGTTCCACGAACTAAAGATTACGGTATTCTTTCTGTTCTGATACAGGCTTATTATGATGTATCTTATATGTTTACGGTACATGAGAACGTCTTCAATCCTCCGCCAAAAGTAAAATCGGGAGTCATCAGACTTACAAGAAACCCTAAGGAAGGACTTGCAGGCAATGAGGTTCTGTTTAAGCAGATCGTAAAAACAGGGTTCAACCAGAGAAGAAAAAAGCTGTCTAATGCTTTAAAGATGCTAAACATTCCTGAAGCCTTAAAAGGACATGAATTTTTAGACAAGAGAGCGGAAGAACTTAGTGTTGCAGATTTTATACACTTTGCCAATCTCTGGAAAGAAAATCAATAAGACAATTGTTATAAAGCTCCTCTATCAGGAGCTTTTTTGTTGTATAAAGTACAAACAATAACCTTAATCCGTTAAAAGTAGAAAGCCTTTCGAATAAATCCGAAAGGCTTTCTTTTATAGTACATTATCAATTTTAATTTCTGTTTTTCAGCATGATCCATCCTGACCAGTTCATCTGAGCTTTTGATTTTGGATACTCAAAGTTGAACTTATACCAGTATGTTGCTGTAGGAAGTCTCTTACCACCTACTGTTCCGTCCCAGACAGGATTTTCTTTTGAGAACCTGAACATTTCCACTCCATATCTGTCATATATAGAACCGGTAAAGTTTTTAAAGTCTCCAAGAGCTTTAAGATCCAGTACATCATTAATTCCATCTTCATTCGGAGTAATGATATTGTTGATCTGCAATGTAAAGAATTCAAGAGATCCCACACAATGTGTTCCTACCCTTCTTACCAAAACAGTATAGTTTGTATTATCTAAAAGATTAGTAAATACATTGGAAGCCTGCCATGTAATACCGTTGTCTATAGAATATTCCAAAGTACTTGGTGTATTGTTCATTGGCGGATTTTCAGCTGTAACCGTTACTGACTTTTTGATACTTTCATAATTTAAAGCGGTAACGAAAGGAGTTGCAGCGCCCATTACTTTAGCTTCAAAAACTTTCTTACAGATTCCATTATCAATTTCCACTGAGTAAATACCCCATTGGTCTACATTAATTTTCTGGGTTGTAGCCCCTGTACTCCAAAGATATTTGTAGCCATCGCCAGCTCCTGCATCAAGCGTTACAATATCGCCTACACACATTTCAACATCTTTTAATGTAGAAGTAATTTCTGGCGTAACTTCAATTCTAATTGTTGCCGGATTCAGAGATTTACATCCTTTTGCTCCAAGCGCATATACTGTAAATGTTGTGGTTTGATAGAGAGTAACAGTCTGCATATTTCCTGTTCCCATGAAATTACTCCAAAGATAAGTGTCTCCTCCTTCAGCAGTAAGGGTTACAGATTCTCCCGGACAGATTTTTATTCTGGAAGATTTTAATTTAGCAGTTGGCGTTGCCTCTTTCTGTAATGTCAATTCAACTGTTTTGCTACAGAATCCTCCATTGGAAACAACAACATACAGAATCTGACCATCATTACCATTATAATTTAAAGGAGTCTGAATATAATTGCCATTCTGTGCAACAGCATCCGCCTGATTTTCGTAGAATTTAAAGATAGCTCCAGGCGTTGGGCTGATGGTAGGCATAATTGTACTTAAATCAAAAGTAGTAATATCCGGTGTGGTACAAAGCAGCAATGTTGCATCCTGAGCCAGAGGGGTAGTTCCTCCGTGAATCTGTATGGAAGCTTTACCCGGACATGGATTACCAGGAACACTTACTTCGATAGTATAGGTACCCGGTTGTATTGCAGTAATTGTATTAGTCGTGGCATTAGGTACTGGTGCACCGTTATAGAACCACTGATATACAAGGTTAGGGTCATTTACAGAAGCTGTAATTACCTGAGGTTCATTATCACATACATTGATATCTGAAGGTAATTTCGTTCCTGCAGGATCTAAAAGATCTACCCCGATATTGAAAGATCCTCCTTCAAGGAATACCGCAGAGTCATAACTATGGTCACTGTAATCGGCAATTACCATTTTGAAGTGATATTGCTGTCCTGCCACTACTGTTGCCGTAGCAGTTAATGGAATCGTTCTCCCGTTAAAATTGGTTTCAACGTTCCCGGTGTTATATCCTGCAAAATATTGTTCGTTTACAGCACCACAGCTGCCTGCAATGGCAGGGTGAATATTGGTAATACTTACAGGTCCTGCTCCTCCCGGAAGTACTGCCATATTTACATAAGGCCCACCTGAAGTAGGTCTCAACAAGATGGCAAATGCATCTGCAAAGGTACAAGGGAATGAACCTGTATATTCTTCTGAGGCAATCAGATAATTAAATTTAATCTGAGAAGTTGTTGGAACGAAGTCAAACTCCAAAAGAACGGCATCATTCAATCTACTTTCCACTACTCCAATTACCTGTGCAAGATCAGCATCTGATCCTCCGCCGTTGACATCACTAAGGCCACCTTCAAAGGTGTTACCAGCTCTTCTTGCATATCCTGTGGAGAGAATAAGTCCATCTTTAAACGGGAAATTGGTTGCAGCCTTATGAAAATATCCCCATGCTCTGTCTGCCTCACTTGGAGCGTGGTTAGGTGTAATCTTCACATTGGTTACATTGGGAGTAAGACAGGTATTGGTTCCGGAGGAAATCAATACATCTTTAACCATTTTTTCAATGGTATAAGCGGTTTCAGGATACTGCGGAGCGTTTACATCAATAAAAGCACCAGCTCTTCTGGATAGATTGGAAGGAATTTCTTTTGCGTGTTTTCGCGGTGGCAGATCTTGTGAAAATAAAAAAGTCGAGATGACTAAAAAAAATAAACAAAGCGGTAGATATCTTCTCATAATATTTTTGTTTCAACAAATTTAATTTTTTTTTAAATATATCATATACATATTTATATTTTTTACGCTAAAAAAACAAAATAAGAACCTCTTACAGTAAATTTTCATTAATCAATCCCTATTCGAACAAATCATAAATGGTGTGGTAGCATTGTATTACAAAATATTTTACCATATTTCTCTCCTATTTCAAATAATTCACGAAACGCAATACTATTTATTCTTAAAAACAAGAAAATCTTTCATTACTGAAAGATTTCCTTGTTAATTTTTTATTCTGATCAATATTTAGTTTCTATTCTTTAAGAGAATCCAACCAGAGCGCTGTTCCATTTTTTTGCTTGCCGGATTTTCCCATTGTACCCTATACCAATAAGTAGCTGTAGGAAGATTAATTCCTTTTAAAGATCCGGTCCATATAACGTTACCTTTACTTGCTTTGAATACTTCGGCTCCGTATCTGTCGAAAATAGAAGCTGCGAAGTCTTTGTATCCGCTGATTCCGGTAAAGTCGATGGTATCATTTACACCATCCATATTAGGAGTAATGGCATTGCTGATAATAAATGTAAAGTAATCCAGTGAAGTACCGCATTTGGCACCTTTCACTCTTACCATTACAGAATACATCGTATTATTTAAAATACCTGTAAATACATTAGATGCCTGCCATGTCAGCCCTCCATCTATAGAATATTCCAACGTTCCACCTGTAGGATTACTTGCTGTAAGTGTAAGAATATGGTTATCATAAACAATATTGGTAAACTGCGGTAAATCCGGATTGATAAGCTGTGCAGAGAACGTTTTGGAACAAACACCATTGCTGATTATCACAGAATAAGTCCCGGGAATATTAGTCGTTATCGTTTGAGTCGTTGCTCCTGTACTCCATACATAAGTATAATTAGGTCCTGCCCCAGCATCCAAAGTTCCTTTATCTCCGGCGCAGACAAATACATCTTTTAATGTAGAAACGATGGCCGGAACTACTTCAATGGTAACTTTAGCCGGATTCACAGAGCTACATCCGTTTCCTCCCAATGCATATACTGAATATTCTGTTGTTACTGTAGGAGTTACAACCTGTGTGTTTCCGTTTCCGGTAAGACCTACCCAGTTGTACGCAATTCCTCCTGTGGCAGTTAATGTTACAGATTCACCCTCACAGATTTTTAATTTAGATGCGGTAAGGCCTGCAATTGGCGGACCTACCTGAACAGTAACTGATGCCGGCGTTGCAGAAATACATCCATTTGCTCCAACAGCAAATACTGTATACACCGTAGTTGTAGTAGGTGAAACTATCTGGGTATTTCCATTTCCTGTAAGACCATTGCCCCAGTTATAGGTTACCCCTCCGGAAGCAGTCAATGTTACTGATTCTCCAACACAAATACGAGGTTGAGACGAAACTAATGCAGCAACCGGTTGTACTTTATCTTCCTGAACGTTTACTGTGGAAGTAAATGTACAGCTCAGATTTCCTGGTTGTGATACATTGGTAACTGTTAAAGTATATGTTCCACCAGCGCTTACGACAGGAGTAAGTGTATTACCTCCTGAGACAATAGTACCTCCGGTGGTTGTCCATGCAATGGTAGATCCTGCAGGTACAACAGATGTCGAAGCATTAATAGTAACCTGAGGAGTTGTACAGGTAATTGTTGGTGGTGCAGCAATAGTAAGAGTAGTTTGAGCCGTACTTAATAATTGTAGAGACACAACATAGCTACAACCTCCATTGCTTACTAACACATAAATAGTCTGGCTTCCTCCTGGAGGTGTATATGTTGTAGGTGTTGCAATAAAGTTTCCATTAGCAGCGTTAGCATCAGCCTGATTGATATAGTAGGTAAAAGTAACGCCTGTAGTAGTTGTAATCTGAGGCTGAGCTTCTGTAAGATTATAAGTTAATCCTGGCTGATAACATTTATGAAGTATTGCATTTTGCGCTGTAAAAGGCTCTGATACTTCTATCGTTATGGTTGCTGGGTTTTGAGAGACACATCCATTTGCGCCTACTGCTGTTACAGTATAAGTAGTGGTAACAGTTGGAGAAACAACTTGTGTACTTCCATTTCCTGTAAGGCCATTACCCCAGTTATAGGTAGCACCACCTGAAGCAGTAAGGGTTGCAGAATCTCCTTTACATATTTTTATTTTACTTGCTGTAAGCCCGGTAACCGGAGGAGCGCTGTTTCCTGTTACGGTTACGGTTCCTACCGCTGTACAACTGATATTTCCAGGCTGATAAACTTTTGTAATGGTTAAAGTGTAGGTTCCTGCCGCATTAATGACAGGATTTAAAGTAGTTCCTCCTGAAACAATATTTCCTCCTGTAGTTGTCCAGTTGAATGTAGCTCCTGCCGGATAAACGGAGGCTGATGCATCCAGCGTAGTCTGGGAGTTGTTACAGGTAAGCACTGCAGGAGGGGCAATGGTAGGCACCATTTGTGGAGCTTTTACCAGTTGGAGTTGTGCCACTTTTGCACAGAAACCATTTGCCACTCTTACATACACCGTTCCTCCTGCACTCTGATGAGCTGTTGGATTAGGAATTGTGTTTGCATTTCCTGCATTGGCATCCGCCAGTGTAGTATAGTAGGTAAACACAGCTCCCGGTGTGGTGCTTATTGAAGCTTGTGCTGATGTTAAATTAAAAGTTGCATTTCCGGCTGCATAACAGGCCGTTAATGTCGCATTCTGCACTGTAGGAGATGTTCCGCCCACTACTGTAATAGTAGCTTCTCCCGGACAGGTATTTCCCTGGATGAAAACCTTAACGGTATATACACCTGGTTGTGTAGCGGTATAACTGGCATTGGTAGCACCTGGAATGGCATTGGTTCCTAAATACCACTGGTAGGTAATATTAGGTCCCTGAACAGAAGCGGTAAAAGTCTGAGGTGTATTATCACACATATTGACAGAATCAGGAAGCTGCACACCAGCCGGATCAAGGATTTTCACCCCGATATCAAATGATCCTGCTTCAAGAAATACTGCTGAATCAAAGTTGGGATCCTGATAATCCGCAAGCACAATTTTAAAATGATAGGTTTGCCCGGGAACGACGGTTGCTTTTGCAGTAAGAGGAATGGTACGTCCATTAAAATTGGTTTCAATCTGAGCGGTATTGGTTCCTCCGTAATACGCTTCATTTTTAGGCCCGCAGTTTTGATATTGCGGGTGGATATTCGTTACACTTACAGGTCCCGCTCCTCCCGGAAGCACTGCAAGATTGGTATAAGTAGGATCTGTTGATTTTTTTAACAGCAATGCAAAACCATCTGTGATGGTACATGGAAAGTTTTGCTGATATTCTTTAGAAGCAAATAAATACCTGAACGTAATTTCAGTAGAAGCAGCTACAAAGTCAAACTCTATAGATGTTGCATTGGTTAGGTTATTGTTAGCAATCCCTAAAGCATTCGCAAGATCTATATCACCTCCGGTTCCAAGATCATCACTTAAAGTTCCCTGAAGCGTGTTCCCTGCTTTATTGGCATATCCGGTAGAAAGGATAATCCCTTTGCTGAAAGGAAAATTGGTATTTGATTTATTAAAATATCCCCAGCTTCGGTTCTGATTGGTAGCAGCCAGGTTGGGGGAAACAGTTACATTACTTACTGTTGAGCTGGTACAGGTGGAACCTCCTGATATAAGAACATCATTGATCAGCTGGGTTATAGGATAGCCGGATTCCGGATAACTTGGTGCATTCACATCTATAAAAGCACCTGCTCTCAAAGAAGCAGCAGTAGGTTTTGTTGCTATTTCTACCCTTCCTCTATTTTGAGCCAAAATAAAGTTTCCCATGAAAGCTAAAAATAACGCTAAAAATAAATTTCCTCTCCTCCTATTTAACATTTTATATTATTTTAAACAAAAATACTATTTTTTTTAATTGAAATTCAAGTTAACTCAATTTACATTATTACTAACGCAAATTTATTTATATTAGAATATCAACTCTGTTTATTTTAAAATAATAAAAAAAGACTGACGAAATAGTCAGTCTTTCACTTATAGTTTAAATTATTCTATATTTTTAAGTAATATCCATCCTGTTTTTACAGTAAGCTCCTTACTTGCAGGATCTTCGAAGGTTACCTGGTACCAGTAGGTAGATGTAGGAAGCTTTTTGCCCTGGAAATATCCGTCCCAATATGGATTGATCTTCGCTGCTTTGAACACTTCCCTTCCATATCGGTCGAAAACCTGACCGCTGAAATCTTTGTAATTAACTACCCCGCTGAAATCAATCGTATCATTAATATTATCACCGTTTGGAGTAATCACATTTTTCATCACGAATGTAAAAAATTCAAGGAAGCCTACACAGCTTGTAAATTTAACTCTCACTCTGATTGAAATGATTTTATTTTTAGGGACATTATTAAATACATTGGAAGACTGCCAGGTAACGCCATTGTCTACAGAATATTCCAGGATACCATTACTTGGATTGCTGGCTGTAACGATCATTGTTCCACTCTCATTATAATCCACTTTTATCACTTCAGGGATTACGGCTTTGATAACCTGAGTTTTGAACTCTTTGGAGCAAACTCCGTTACTGATCGTTACCGAATATTCCCCGGGAGTAGCTACGGTAATACTCTGACTTGTTTCACCAGAGCTCCATTGATATGTATATCCGGGACCTGAACCTGCATCCAGAACAATTTTATCACCCTGGCAGATATGGCCGCCTTTTAAATTTGAAACAATAGCAGGTACTACTTCAATGGTAATACGTGCCGGCTGAAGAGATTTACACCCCTGTGCTCCGATAGCATATACGGTATAAGTGGTGGTCTGAGTTGGGCTTACTGTTCTGATTCCTCCGGTAGTGGCTGCTGAATCACTCCATTCATAGGTCACACCCCCGGTAGCTGTAAGCAAAACGGATTCTCCGGCACAGATTTTCAATCTTGGTGCGGTAAGTAAAGCCGTTGGTGTTTCTTCTTTTCTTAAGGTTAATGTTGCAATCTTACTACAGAAAGCTCCATTGGAAACCAGTACATATAATATCTGTCCATCTGTTCCTGTATAATTGGTAAGATTGGTGATGTAGCTGTTATTTTGAGCCTGCGCATCAGCCTGATTGGCATAAAAACGGAATACCGCTCCCTGCGTTGTACTGATCAGCGGTTTTGCTGTTTCCAGATTAAAGCTGGTAATTGCAGGGGTTGTACAGAGTTTAAGTTCAGCATTTTGTACCGTAGGACTTGTTCCTCCAATAATGGTAATAGTAGCTTCACCAGGACATTGATTCCCCGGAACCATTACTTTTACAGTATAAACTCCCGGTTGGGTAGCTACATACACAGCACTGGTTGCCCCTGGAATGGCCACTCCGTCTTTGTACCACTGATAAGTCATTCCCGGAATTGCTGCTACCTGTGCTTTTAACTGTTTCGGGGTATTATCACACATGTTGATGGTACCTGGTAACACCACTCCAGCTTCATCAACAATTTTAATTCCCACATCAAAAGAACCTCCTTCCAGAAAGACCGCAGAGTCATGCGAAGGGTCTTTTGCATCAGCCAATACCATTTTGAAGTGATAAGTCTGTCCCGGAATTACATCTGCAACAGCTGTCAGAG
This sequence comes from Chryseobacterium sp. WLY505, assembly GCF_030846215.1. Lineage (NCBI taxonomy): Bacteria > Pseudomonadati > Bacteroidota > Flavobacteriia > Flavobacteriales > Weeksellaceae > Chryseobacterium > Chryseobacterium sp. WLY505. The sequence goes on from NZ_JAVCWI010000021.1 coordinate 21,504, forward strand.
GTGTTGTTCTTCCATAGTAATTAATGACCAGATGCGGATTGGCCAAAGCCCCGAAATAATTAGCGTTGATAGGCCCGCAGCTAAATCCGTTTCCTGCAGGAACGATGTTGGTTGCGCTTACAGGTCCTGCACCTCCCGGTAGTACAGCCAGATTGGTATAAGTAGGATCTCCTACTTTTTTCAGCAAAAGGGCAAAGGCATCGGAATACCCGTCACAAGGATAGTCGGAAGTATATTCATCCGAAACGAATATATAATTAAATTTCACCTGATTGGAGTTCGGAACGAAATCAAATTCAAGTGCTACGGCATCCGTTAAGCTAACGGTAGCTCCGGTAGCGGCTACAAGATCCGCATCACTTCCTGTTCCTACTGATTGTCCCACAGCTGATACATAGCTATTACCGGCTTCTGAAGCGTATCCTGTAGTAAGGACAATTCCGTCGGTAAAAGGAAAATTGGTTGTTCCTTTATGAAAATAGCCCCAGAATCTGTTGCTGTTGCCTACTTCATGATTAGGAGACACAGTAACGTTGGTCACATTGGCTGTTGTACAGTTGGTACCGCCATTGATCAAAATATTCTTTACCAACTGCTCCGGCGTATAGTTTGAAGGCGTATAAGGAGGTACATTCACATCAATGAATGCTCCGGCTCTGAGAGCTGCAGCAGAAGGTTTTATCTTTTCTGATTTTCTGACAGGCCTCGTTTGAGAAAATGCAGAAACAGAAATCAATAAAAAAGAAAAAAGGAAAAAATAGTTTTTTAGTCTATAGATTAACATTTTGTTTTCATTTGTTCAAATGTAGCAAAAATAATTATACTAAATCAGCCTTTAACATTACTATTTTATAATTAAACAGGTAGATTCACAACATTTTTTTCTTATTATTACATTTTCCGCAAATCATTTACAGGAGAAATTAACTCATAAAAAAACAGACCAATATATTGATCTGTTTATATTTTAATTGTCATTATTCCTCTGGCAGTTTATCATCTTTTTTCAATTGGTCTATTTCATTCTGCAATTGAGAGATAATATCTTTTAACGCTTTAATTTCGTTCTTGTTTGAGCTGACATTACTCTTGAGCATTACATTTTTCGCTCTTTCATTGTGGTCTTCTTCATCTTCGTCTTCATTAATTTCTTCGATATCTTCGCTGATTTCCTCAATGTCTTCCTGGATATCTTCTATATCCTCGTTGATCTCTTCAATGTCTTCGCTGATTTCTTCAATATCCTCGCTGATTTCCTCAATATCTTCCTGAATGTCTTCGATATCTTCCTGAATATCTTCAATTTTCTCGTGGCTTTTATTCACAGACATCTGAATGAAAATTGCCAGATAAATAGCTTCCAGGGAAAGTACCGTCGTCAGAATAAGAAGCATTTTATCAAAATCAACAATATTCAGCATCGGAAGCAAAAACGAGGTAAGAAATAAGAGCGTATGTACAACCAGAGACTGGATAGATCCGATCCATGATGTGATGCTGTCTGCTATTTTCTCGAGAACTTCTGTTTTTTCGTTATATTTTTTCATCCTTTATATTTTTACAACAGTTCCTTTGTCACTCCTAATCCAAACAATGCAAAGTCATATTTTGCAGGATCATTTTCATCAAACTTTCTGATGGCAATATCAAGCTCTTCTACTGTTTTCCAATCGTTCTGTGTTCGGAAAACCAAGCCTAATTTTCTGGAGATATTTCCGGTATGCACATCCAGAGGAATGGAAAGATTTTTCTGATCTATATTCTCCCAGATGCCAAAATCTACCCCTCTTTTATCTTTACGCACCATCCATCTCAAAAACATAATAATCCTTTTGGCAGAGGAATTCTTATAAGGTGAACTGATGTGTTTATGGCTTCTGTGCTTTTCTGTTTCCAGGAAACCACTTCTGAATCTTTCTATAGCGTGGAGAAAGTTATTCTCTGATTCTTTTACTTTAAACAAACTTTCCAGGCTTTCATTTTCATTATAAATTCTGTTGAACTGTCTGATGAAATAGGAAAAATCCTGTCCATTAAACGTTCTGTGAATGCTTTTATCCTGAATACTTTCCAGATCTTTTTCTGAATAATTCATAACAAAATCATAGGGTGAATTTCCCATAATACCAAGCATCTTATCTGCAGAATTAATGATCGACTTTCTGTTTCCCCAGGAAATTGTGGCTGCCAGAAATCCTGCAATTTCAATGTCCTGTTTTAAAGAAAAACGATGTGGAATCTGTATCGGGTCATTTTCAATAAAATCAGGAGCGTTATACTGATCTGCTTTTTCGTTGAGAAAATCTCTGAGTTCTTCAAATTTCAACATATTCATTCTAAATCTTTACACTCTCCAATGCTTTTGGTAAAAATGTATTGGGAAATATTTCTCTCGCTTCATCAGTAAATACGGTCAGATCTCCATATCTGTTAGAAAAGTGGCCTAAAATCAGTTTTCCAACCTGAGCTTTCTGAGCAATGGTAGCTGCTTCCAAAGCTGTGGTGTGGCCTGTATAATCTGCCATTTCCTTCAAATCATGTAAAAATGTAGATTCATGATACAGAACCGTTACATTCTTAATAATAGGAATCACACTTTCAAGATAACGGGTATCACTGCAAAATGCATAGGATACCGATGGAGCCGGATCAACAGTCAGAATTTCATTTTTAAGGACATACCCATCGCTTAGTACAAAGTCCTTCCCTGCTTTGATATTGTGATAATCGCAGGTTTCAATTTCGCTGTACTTGGCAATCTCTTTCATATTGAGATGCCTGTCTTTCGGTTTTTCTTTAAAAAGATACCCATTACAGTATATCCTGTGATCCAACGGAATAGTGTATACTTCTATCCTGTTGTCCTCGTATATTTTTTCAGAATAATCTTTATCCAGTTCATGATAAACCACTTCAAAACCCCGGTGGGTTTCTGTGATCTGAAAAATAGTTTCCAGCATCTTCTTAATACCTTTAGGACCATAAACATGCAAAGGCATTTCTCTTCCTAACAAACGGAAAGAAGCTATAAGCCCCGGAAGTCCGAAGCAATGATCTCCATGAAGATGGGAAATAAAAATATGATTGATTTTTGAAAATCTTGCTTTTGCCTTTCTCAGCTGTACCTGTGTACCTTCTCCACAATCGATCAGAAAGAGTCTTTCTTCCATTTCCAGCAGCTGTGCTGTGGGTGATGTATTGATGGTTGGAATCGCAGAGTTAAAACCTAATATTGTTAAATAAGTACTCAAATCAATAATTTATGATAACAAATGTACAACAGAAAATATAAATGGGGATTTCGTCCTGATATTTAAACTTAATCAGTTACTTTTAAAAAATCCATAAATAGGTCTAATGCCTGTTTACGGTGGCTGATTTTATTCTTGTCTTCAGGATCCATTTCAGCAAAGGTTCTTTCGTATCCTTCAGGAACAAAAATCGGATCATATCCGAAACCTTTGAAACCTTTATTTTCTGTCAATAAATTTCCATGAACTCTACCTTCAAAATATTGAGCGCCATTTTCATCATAATAACACAGAACCGTCACAAAATAAGCTTTTCTGTTTTCAATTCCCTGCATTTCTTCCAATACCTTTTCGATATTTTTTGCGAAATCATGATCTCCGGCATAACGGGCTGAGAAAATCCCAGGTCTTCCATCCAAAGATTCTACGACCAAACCGCTATCATCTCCCAAACTTGGAACACCTGTTTTTTCAAAGCAATATTTGGCCTTGATAAGAGCATTGGCGTGAAAAGAATCACCATCTTCTACAATTTCTTCGTGAATATGATAATCGGTAAGGCTTTTCACCACGCAATCACTTCCCAGGATCTGTTGGATTTCTTCTTTTTTATGTTCGTTGTGTGTAGCTACTAATAATTCCATTTCTATATTCATTTTCAATTTTACTTTTATAATCGGGTTACTTACATTTCAGCATAATGTACTTTATACTTTTTCATAAAAAGATAATAGAACAAAGAGAAAAGTACAATTCCAACAGCTAGTACAAGCCATTCTGAAACATGAAGAACCTTTGCAAAACTTTCATCTTTACCATAAAGTACCAATAATGACAGGGTTAAATTATTAAACGCATGCAGTAATATCGGCATCAGCAAAGACTTTGTTTTATGATAAACCAATCCCAGTACACAACCCAGCATTACAGCGCTGATAAACTGCCATGGATTTCCATGAACCACCCCAAAAATAATGGAGGCATACAGAATCGCCTTCCATGGTTCTACTCCTTTATTGATCAATCCTTTCTGAATAATTCCTCTGAAAATAATTTCCTCAAAAACCGGTGCCATAATAACGGTCATGATAATCATTACAACAGGATTATCTGTCAATTGGCTCATCAGCTGGGTAAAATATTCATAAAATTTACCGAAAAAAGGTCCTGTGGTTGGGATCTGAGCGGCAATAAATTCGGAAATAAACATCATCCCGGCCATCATTGGAAAAATGAGAAGGTAGGTAGAGAAATTAACCGATGATAAATTGAAATTAAGCCTCTTTTGAGTGGTACGTCTTACAATGAAAAAATCGAAGAAGGCAATAGCTGTAAGGAATCCCACAGAATTCGCTACCATCAGAAACCAGTCTTTTAATTCGATATTTTCCCGGAAAACAACTTTCCATAAAGTGCTGAATAAAGAAACAGCCATTGTTCCCACGAATAATCCAACTACCAAAACGACACCGCCAAACCATGTGAATGTAAACTTCGGATATTTGCTATTTTCCATCCTTTTTCTGTAAAAGTTTATGAGAAACAAAGATAATTTTTTTGACTGCTACAGGCAACTAAAAAAGGAATTTCTTATTTTCGCTTCTTTATCCATGAACATCACAAAATGCATACAGAATTTCCATTCCAAAGAATTGAGTCTACAACCAACAGATTGATGACTGTTGTTCTGAATGCCCTTTTCTTTGTGATCTTTATTCCTTTCACTTTGCTTTTTGTTTTAGGTCCTGCTTACGGAATTTACAAAAAAGGATTTGAAGCTATGCTATACCCTGCCCTAGTTGGCTGGGGACTTTCATTGGTAATTCTGATTCCTGTTATCCGCTATTATATGATCAAAAGGGAAAAATTAGCCCGTAGGATTGTGGTGGATGAAACCGGACTTTTATTTTATAATTCAAGAAATGAAATTGTGGATCAGATCCTCTACACAGATCTCCGGCCTTCAAAACAGAATTTTGATATTTACACAGTCAATCCCGTGGGATCAGGTATTGCTCCTTTACTGGAAATAACAATCTTATCTGATAAAAAAGAAGAAACTCCAAGACGTATTGATATGAATCTTCCTTTAAAAGTGGTAAAAAACAAATCTACTTTGTATGCCCGTTTCCTATACGGCATTGTTACTTTCCGTCCTGATTTGAAGATAGACCCTCTCGTTTTCCGAAGCTATTGTATTGATACAGAAACCTGGAAAGTGAACAGCAAAGGGATTTCTTTAGGAGGCTGGCTTTTATTTCTGGCAGCACTTATTATGGCGGCACTTATATGCGGGTTTGTATTTTTGTTAACTTAAGCTAAGAATTAATATGATTGAAAAATTCCAGACCATAGAATCCAAAATCAACACACCCATTACTTATTTTCTCATGGGAATTCTCTGGATTGCTGTTATTCTGATTATGGTGGTAATCGGGGTTGTTTTCAATCTTATTTACCATAATTTCGGGCCATATTTGGAACATGATCCTGGTATCTTTTTCACACTTCTTATTGCCCAACTGCTTCTTATATTTTGTTGTATCGCTTTGATAATGGCTTTAACTTACAGAAAAAAACAAAAGATCCGAAAAGCCGTTGTGGATGAAAAAGGAGTTACTTTCTATAACAACCGGAATGCAATCATTGAAACCATATTATATCACGACCTTCAACCAGCGCAGAACTCATCCGCCGATGTACATGTTTTCAACACCCAGACCGTAAAATCTGGCAAAACAACATTGCAGGTCTACCTGAAAAATAAAGCTGGAGAAATCGGACCAACACGTGTTGATTTCAATTTTGAACTGGTAATTGTAAGTAACCGATATGATCTGTACCGTCATTTTCTAAGAGGGATTCAACAGTTTCGTCCGGATCTGAAAATAAGTCAGCAGGCGATTGATCAGTACAATCTTAGTTCAGAACCCCCAAAAAAAGAATTGGGGATTTTTGAATATATCATGGCATCCATTGTTATCCTGATTGCTGCCGGACTGCTGTATGTTTTTATGTTGCTACTAAAAATAATAGTCTGATCAACTGCATTAAAGAAAAAGCCAGCTATTGAACGCTTCATCGCTATATTCATCATTCTGAAACCTGAATATCCTTCTATTCTTCTGTCTAATTAATATTGTCTTCATTTAAATTTGAAAACCTCGTAAAAAATCACGATTTTTGCAACTTCAAAATACGATATGTCAGACTTAATCAAAGAAATACAAAAAAGAAAGACCTTCGGGATCATTTCCCACCCGGATGCCGGAAAAACAACTCTTACAGAAAAGTTACTTCTTTTCGGAGGAGCTATTCAGGAAGCGGGTGCGGTAAAATCCAACAAAATAAAAAAAGGAGCTACCTCCGACTTTATGGAAATTGAAAGACAGAGAGGGATCTCTGTTGCGACTTCCGTATTGGCTTTTGAATATAGAGACCACAAAATCAATATTCTCGATACTCCAGGTCACAAAGACTTTGCTGAGGATACGTACAGAACATTAACTGCTGTAGACTCCGTAATCGTTGTAATTGACGTGGCAAAAGGGGTTGAGGAACAAACTGAAAAACTGGTACAGGTTTGTAGGATGAGAAACATTCCGATGCTGGTTTTCATCAATAAACTGGACCGTGAAGGTAAAGATGCCTTCGATCTTTTGGATGAAGTAGAACAAAAATTAGGATTAACAGTTTGTCCTCTTTCTTTACCGATTGGTATGGGAAGTGATTTCCAGGGAATTTATAACATCTGGGAAGACAATATTCAGTTATTCTTGGAAGAGAAAAAGCAGAAAGTTGGAGATTCTATTAAGTTTGATGATATCAATGATACTGCTATTGACGATGTAATTGGTGAAAAAGCAGCCAAAACTTTAAGAGAAGAGCTTGATCTGATCCAGTCTGTTTATCCTGAGTTTAACCGTGAGGATTATATGAAAGGCGATCTTCAGCCGGTATTCTTCGGTTCTGCTTTAAATAACTTTGGAGTACGTGAATTATTGAATGCTTTCATTGATATTGCTCCAATGCCACAGCCTAAGGAAAGTGATACCCGTCTGGTAAAACCTGAGGAAAGCACTTTCACAGGATTTGTTTTCAAAATCCACGCGAATATGGATCCTAAGCACAGAGACAGACTTGCATTCGTGAAGATTGTTTCGGGAACCTTCAAAAGAAACGAAAACTACTTACTGGTAAGAGAAGGTAAAAAAATGAAATTCTCCTCTCCTAACGCATTCTTTGCAGATAAGAAAGAAGTGGTGGAAGAAAGTTTCCCTGGTGATATCGTTGGTTTACATGATACAGGAAGTTTCAGAATCGGAGATACATTGACTGGCGGAGAAAAACTAAGCTTCAAAGGAATTCCAAGCTTCTCTCCTGAGCATTTCCGTTATATCAATAACAACGATCCGTTAAAAGCTAAGCAATTGGCGAAAGGTATTGATCAGCTGATGGATGAAGGGGTTGCGCAGTTGTTTACGCTTGAAATGAACGGAAGAAAGATTATTGGAACGGTTGGAGCCCTTCAATACGAAGTTATCCAATATCGTCTAGAGCATGAATATGGTGCAAAATGTACTTATGAACCGCTATCTATGCACAAAGCATGTTGGGTAGAAGCAGATGAGAAGTCTGAAGAATTCAAAGAATTTGCAAGATTAAAGCAGAGATTCCTGGCGAGAGATAAATACAATCAATTGGTATTCCTTGCAGACTCTTCTTTCACAATTCATATGACTCAGGAGAAATTCCCGAATGTGAAATTACACTTTATCAGTGAGTTCAGAGAAAATTAAGAAGTAAACAGGCAAAATCGCAAAAAGCGAAATTGTTCGAAATATAGATCCGCAGACGTTTAGACTGCACCCAAAAGTTTAGACAAAATTAAACAATATTATTATATGAAAGAGTTCGGTACTGTACCGGACTCTTTCCTTTTAGATTAAGTCTTATCCTGTCGTTATTGTAATACTTGATATACTTCTTTATTTCTTTTTTGAGCTCATCAATGGTTTTAAATTTCTTAGTATAGAACATTTCAGATTTTAAAGTTCCAAAGAAGTTTTCTATTACTGCATTATCCAGACAGTTTCCTTTGCGGGACATACTTTGGATAATGCCTTTTTCTTTTAACAGGTGCTGATAGGCTTTCATCTGATATTGCCAGCCTTGATCAGAGTGGATAATGAGGTTTTCAGTATTTTTAATTTTTCTGAATCCTTTTTTGAGCATATTCACAACCTGCGCAAAGGCAGGCCTTTCTGAGAGATCGTAACTGATAATCTCGCCATTGTAAAGGTCAATTATCGGCGAAAGATACAATTTACTGCCCGAAACGTTAAATTCTGTTACATCAGTGGCCCATTTTCTGTTTGGCTGATCTGCCTTAAAGTTCCTCTCCAGAATATTTGGTGCTATCCTGCCTTGCTCTCCCCGGTAGGATCTATATTTTTTAACTCTAACTATACTTTTCAATCCCAGAGTCTTCATCAGTTTTAATACCGTTTTATGATTAATTACAATTTCTTGTTGTTTCATAATCAGAGTAATACGACGGTATCCAAACCGACCTTTATGTCTATG
>NZ_JAVCWI010000022.1:0-14868 GCF_030846215.1 Chryseobacterium sp. WLY505
GGGGCAAAGATAGAAACTTCACATACACTACGCAAGTTTATTTAACATAAATTTCATATTGGATAGCGTTTTTTGGCATAAGACACTGGAAGGCAGGGTGAAAAATTTTAAGCATTTGTTTGGAGGACGGGGTGAGAGCGTGGGAGGGTTGGAGGGTTGGAGAGTGATAGAGTTTGGGGGTGATGATTGCCCACAGATCTCGCAGATTGACACAGAGAAGATGTTCTTGTTATATACATGTATACTATATAGAACGGTAAGGGTTGGAGAGTTTGTGCGTTGGAGAGGGTGTAAAGGGATGATTCGGGGTGCGGGATGCAGGGTTTTGGGGTGTGGAAGGACGAAAATAAGGTATATATAATAGCATGACATTGCTAATACTAACGGCTAAAAGGTCTGAGACTCTATACTATCATTTTACTTCCTTTAAGACTCTCGTAAAGAAGTTGGGATTCCTCCGGAATGACACAAGGGAAATGGAGGTATGTTCGTATACCAACCACATTCTATAGAAATCACAAATATGGAGAACGTAATACGAATGTTACTGCCCTACCCGGCAACCCGAAACCCGAAACTCAATAACCGAACCTCATCATCCATCATTCATCATTTACAGCTCCTCCCCTAGCCCTGATAGTAATGGTTACCCCGCAGCTTGGGTTGGAGGGTGGGGTTGGAGAGTTTGAGAGTTTGAGAGTCGGAGGGTTGGAGAGTTGGGAATAGGAAATTGTAGTGATAGTTTATATAATGGTATGTGGGATTGGGAAACAGTTTTGTTGAATGATTCACCTTTTCAAATGTAATAATAGATGTAATAATGATAAAAAGAGGTCTACATTTTTTTTGATTCCTTACATTTGTAGTGCATTCCGGTTTCTAAGGAATGAAATGAGTTTTATATATGACAGACAGAAAATATAAGGAAACGGTACATACAGATAAAAACCAATACGACTATATTACGGTAACCCACGACGAAAATAACGTCAGAATCTATACTTTGAAAAATGGATTAAAGGTTTTTCTTGCCCAGAATTTTGATGCTCCAAGAATACAGACCTTCATTCCCGTAAGAACAGGAAGTAATAATGACCCTTCTGATAATACAGGTTTGGCTCATTATCTTGAACATATGATGTTTAAAGGAACATCCCACATCGGAACTCAGAACTGGGAAAAGGAAAAAGAGCTTCTTGATCAGATCTCAGCTTTGTATGAAGAACATAAAGCAGAACAGGATCCTGAAAAGAAAAGAGAAATCTATAAAAAGATTGATGAAGTTTCTCAGGAAGCCAGCCAATATGCCATTGCCAATGAGTATGACAAAGCAATATCTTCTCTGGGAGCGAGTGGAACGAATGCCCATACCTGGTTTGATGAAACGGTTTACAAAAATAATATTCCGAATAACGAACTTGAAAAATGGCTGAAAATAGAGAAGGAAAGGTTCTCTGAAATTGTCCTTCGTCTTTTTCATACTGAGCTGGAATCGGTATATGAAGAGTTCAACAGAGCGCAGGACAATGACACAAGACTTGTGAACTACGAACTGATGGATGCTCTTTTCCCGACTCATCCCAACGGGCAGCAAACAACACTTGGAAAACCGGAACACTTGAAGAATCCATCGATGAAGGCTATTCATAAGTATTTTGATGAATATTATGTTCCTAATAATTATGCAATGGTACTGGTTGGGGATTTTGATTTTGAAGAGACCATTCAATTAATCGATCAATATTTCGGGACTCTACCTTATAAGGAGCTTCCTAAAAAGACACCTGTTATTGAAAAGCCTATCACAGAAATTGTAACAAGAACGGTAAAAAGTCCTACTACCCCACGCGCTCAGCTTGCATGGAGAACAGAGAGCTATGGAACAAGAGAAGCAATGCTGGCTGATGTGATTGCCAATATTCTCAGCAACAGAGGGGAAGCAGGATTACTGGATCTGCATATCAATCAGACTCAGAAAATGCTTTGGGCTCAGGCCTTTTCTGTAGGGCTAAGACAATATGGATATTTTTCTATTGTTGCTGTTCCTAAGGAAACACAAACTCTGGAGGAAGCCAGGAATATGGTACTGGATGAGATTGAGCTGATCAAGAAAGGAGATTTTCCGGACTGGATGCTGCCGGCGATCATCAATGATTTCAAACTTCAGAGAATGAAAGGTCTTGAAACTGCCGAAGGCCTTGCCACCAATCTTTACGATTCTTACATCAAAGGAAGAACCTGGGAGGAGGAACTGAACGAAATGGATGAATACGCCGCTTTCACTAAAGAGGATGTCGTAAATTTTGCCAATGATTTTTTCAAAGAAAATTATGTGGTGGTCAATAAAGAAAAAGGAGTCAATGATAAATTGATCAGGGTTGAAAACCCGGGGATCACTCCTGTTAAGATCAACCGTGATAGTCAGTCTGAATTTTTGAAAGAGATTCTGGCCGATAAAACGGAGGATATTAAACCTGAATTTATCGATTATCAGAAAGAAATTATCACGGATCAGCTTAACGGAAAGAAATTAAGTTTTGTAAAGAATAAATACAACGATATCGCTCAGCTGCATTTTATTTTTCCTTTTGGAAGTGATCATGACAGGGATCTAGGGATTTCAACTCAGCTTCTGCAGTATCTGGGAACTGATACCCTTTCGCCGGAGGATTTAAAAAAGGAATTTTTCAAAATCGGAGTCAGCAATGATTTTAAGACAACAAACAATCAGCTGATCATCTCGCTCAGCGGACTGGAAGAAAATATAGAAAAAGGAATTGCCCTTCTGCAGCATTGGATGCGCGATGTGCTGCCTGATCAGGAAATCTATAATCAGTTTGTCGGAACAGTACTGGAAAACCGCCAGGCCATGAAGAAAGATAAAAACCGAATTATAACGGCACTGAACAATTACACGAAACTGGGCAGTAACTCCCGTTTTACGGATGTTATTTCTAAGGAGGAACTTGAAAACAGCAAACCTGAAGTGTTCACAGACAGGATGAAAGCGCTGTTCCAATATCCTTATCAGGTATTTTTCTATGGTAAAAATTTTGAAAACTTTAAAGAATACATCGGTCAGTATATCAAGCCTGAAAGCCTTCAGATACCGGAAGCCAAGCAATATCCGGAACCGGCAACAGGAGGAAACGTGTATTTCATCAACTACGATATGGTTCAGATGGAAATGAGCAAGATTGGTAAAGGAAACGAGGTGAACCCGCTTCATTTCGGAAAGATCAATGTGTTCAATGAATATTTCGGAAGAGGATTATCTTCTATTGTTTTCCAGGAGATGCGTGAAAGTAAGAGTCTTGCTTACTCTGCTTATGTTTCTTATGCTGCGAACTCTGAGCTGAACCATCCTGATTATGTAACAACTTATATAGGAACTCAACCTGACAAACTGATGATTGCTGTAGATACGTTGAATGAACTGATGAACGAACTTCCTGAAGTCCCTATTCAGTTTGAAAACGCCAGAAACGCTGCACTGAAACAGATTGCCTCAACAAGGGTAACCCGAAATAATATATTCTTCAATACTTTAAGATTACAGAAACTGAATATCTATCATGATTTCAGAAAGGATATCTATAAACAGATCCAAAGTCTGAATTTTGAAGATATCAAACATTTTTATCAGACAGAAGTTCAATCAATACATTTTAACACAGCCATTATCGGTAAAAAGGAGAACCTTGATATGGAAGCTGTCAACAAAATGGGAACATTTAAAGAAGTAAGTCTGAAAGATCTATTCGGACATTAAAAAACAAACCGCACGATAATGCTATCGTGCGGTTTGTTTTTTTATCAGTGATCATTGATCATTGATCATTTGTAGCTCATCATTCATCATTTATAATTCCATTACGTCATCATACAATCTCCGTCTCCATCCTGATAGTTTGGGTCAAAATGATCGGGAAGTAATTCCAGCAGGTTTTTGTGAAACAGATATTCCCGTTTGAAATCACGTTCGTAGATAGGGGGAAATACTTTTGACTGTTGAATTTCCCTGTTTAATGTGGTTTGATAAGAAGTAAAACCTTTTACTTTATGGGTCACGATGAAATACTGTAAAAACCGGACAACCTCATCTACATTACTATCTGCAAAAAGATAAGGGATTTTAAGGTAGCCATCACGAAGCTGCAACAGAAAACAGGATGTAAGCTTGTTATTTTGATCAAAAATTTTGATCCAGAAATATTTAAAACGATCCGAAAAACTTGAGAACAGGTATTTTTCATCTTTATTACCTTCCAAAACCCAGGGATGATTGATAAAAGTATTAATTTCATCTGCAACACGTTTCCCTGAAAATCCATTCATAAAATCAGCACTTTCTTTGTCGATCTGATCAAGAATTTCGTATTTGAAATCCGGTTTTGACACTGTAAGATTCTTTATTGAGATCAATCCATTGGTGGCAGCATCCAGAATTTGAAAAAGAGGTTTCAACGGTTGTGTTCCCGGTTTCTTTTCAGGAATCATTTTGGCGGCATCGGTTCTGAAGTAATAGCGTTTTCCTTCTTTAGGAAAGACATAGTCAAAAACACCCATAATATTGTAGAGTGCTTCTGCTTCTTTGGTAAATTCTGTAATGGCAATTCTACCCTCGTACTCTTCAAAAACTCTTTTCAGTAATGCTTTTGCCGGTCTTTTTTTTCTGTATTCCGGATTTACATACAAGGTGCTGAGCCATGCGTAACGGATTTCTTTTCCATCAATGTTAAAATTATCCGGAAAACATCCTACATAACCTATCAATTTCTCTTCATAAAAAGCTAGAATAAGAAGTGTATCCTGGTCTGATGCTTTTGGATTTTTAATATGAGACAGCGCACGATGCCTTGTAATGGGAAGAAAATCATATTGCTGAAAATCTCCGGAGGATGTAAAATCTTCCAGTTCTTTTCTGTTAAATGTTTTCAGCGTTATCATTCTCTAATAATCGTATTTTTATTGATAAGTTTTTTCAGTCTGAAGTACGCTATTTCTTTTTTTAAGGTCTCTACTCCGCTCTCTCCCATTTCCATTGGAATTCTTTGGTAATTTCTCTTTATACTGTCCAGTTTTATACCAGCACAACCAAAGCTGCAGTAGATTTCCTCATTTTTATAAAGTTCTTCAAAAAAATCCTTCTTTACTTCAAAATCTGTGAATGGAAAGGCGAAACTTTCATAGAGGAAAGCATTTTCTTTTAAATAAGCAAAAGTTTTATCTGTTGTTTCCATCTGCTGTTTCAAAGATAAATCTCCATATTTCGGGTGATCCCAGCTGTGCGAAGAAATTCCGAAACCTTTACGGGTAAGTTCTTTTAATTCTTCTGTTGTTAAATAAGGTTTAAATTCCTTTGAATAAGTCTTAAAATCTATTTCAAGTTTTTCTGCAAGCCTGTCCAGAATATCTTTTTCCTGATAATTTATGGATAGAATTTTCTTTTGTAAAACGCGCCGCTCTGTATTTTTCAGCGACAGGATAAAATAAATTTCAGGATCTATGGTTTTCATTTTTTCAACAGCATCGGCAATAAGACTCGCCTTGCATCTGAACATCATATCTTTATTGTCTATGAAAGCGGGATTGATAAAATTACAGGCATAAATTCCTTTTCGTTCCAGAATGGGAGCCACAACATCAAAGAATTCTCTGAAGCCGTCATCAAAAGTAAGTAAAGCAATTTTTTTCTGAGGTTTGAAATTCCCGGACATCAATTCTTTAAACTCCTGCCAATTCACAAACTGAAAATTCCTGGCCATATAATCCAGATCATCTTCAAACTGTTGAGTTGTCTTATAACGGATCACATGTTTTAAATGAGGAAGTTCTTTATCTGAAACACTGTGATAAAGCGGCAGACAATAGTCCAGCGGAAATGATTTTCCGATATTTCCAGATTCAAAAGCTGCCAAAACATTGATGATCCTTTCTTTCATCCTATTGTAAATAAAAAAGAATCTATTCAAAATTAAATTCAAATAGATTCTTAAAGGTATAACTTTTAAAATTATTTTATAATCTTCATTTCATCAACAATCCACTTTGAATCTGCGAACTTATCAATGATGAAAAGGATATATTTTGTATCTACCATGATGTTTCTGCTGAAACGCGGGTCATAATTGATATCACTCATTGTTCCTTCCCACTGTCTGTCGAAGTTTAGTCCAACAAGGTTTCCGTTGGCATCCAAAGCCGGGCTTCCCGAATTTCCTCCGGTTGTATGGTTGGTTGCAGTGAACCCTACAGGAACATCACCCGTTTTATCTTTATAGATTCCGAAATCTTTTTTGTTGTAAAGATCAATCAGTTTCTTTGGAACGTCAAATTCATAATCTCCTGGAACGTATTTTTCCATTACTCCTGCAAGGTGAGTCTGGTATCCGTAAGAAACGGCATCTCTAGGACTAGAACCTTTTACTTTTCCATAGGTTACACGAAGTGTTGAGTTGGCATCCGGGAAGAATTTTCTGTCTTTATCCGTCTGCATCTGCTGCGCCATGAATTTTTTCTGCAAAGCATCAATTTTTGCCTGCATTGAAGTATATTGCGGATCAGCAGTTTTCATATACGTTTCCTTCATGGAGACATACAATTGATAAATAGGATCTTTCTTTAAAGTTCTGATCAGTTTATCCTGGTTAGAAAATGCTTTATCGATATCGGCAGTTAAAGTTCCTCCGTTTACAGCAGTTCTTCCTGTGATAACAGAGTTTTTGGACATATCTTCTACGACAGGAATATTAGCGTTCTCGTCTTTATATTTGTTGAATCCTGCCGGTAAAAACTGTGGTGCAGTTTTATTTACGTATAAAGCCAATAGTTTTGCTGTTACTTTTGCATCAAGCTCAGCACTGTAATCCTTATAGAAAGAAGTTAATTTTGTTTTTAACTTTGAAAGTTCCTTCTCATCCATTCTTCCTGCTTCTACAGAAGCTACAAAGTCATAATAATCACCGGCAAGTTTCAAAGTTTCTGCATTTTTCACTACTTCTGTATAGTAAGCGTTGTTTAATGCATAGGGAGCCTGATCATTGTACAGTTTATTCAACTGATCCAAAGTAGTTTTGATTTCAGGGTTTTTGGCTATCAAAGAACCTTCATACATTACTTTCTTTTCTACAGCATTGGATTTTTTCAGTCCTTCTACCTCGCCGATCCATTTTTTCCAATAGTTGGCTACGGAAGCATATTTTGAAGCATATTTGATACGGGTTTCATTATCAACACGCATTTTTTCGTCCAAAGTTTTTAAAGCTACATCACGTACCGCAATTCTTGCAGGATCAATATCTTTCATGATCTTTTCTACTCCAATTGCTGGAAGATATTCTGTAGTTCTCCCCGGGAATCCGAACACAAAGGTAAAATCGTTCTCGTTTTTATCTTTGATAGAAACCGGTAAATAATGTTTAGGAACGTAAGGTACATTGTCTTTAGAATATTCTGCAGGCTTGTTGTTCTTGTCTGCATAAATTCTGAACATAGAGAAATCTCCGGTATGTCTAGGCCAAACCCAGTTGTCCGTATCACTTCCGAATTTTCCGATGCTTTGAGGCGGAGCTCCTACAAGACGGATATCTTTATACGTTTCGATGGTATAAGCGTAGTATTTGTTTCCATAATACATTGGTTTTACCATAATCGACTGGTAAGATTCAATTTTCTGAGAGTTTTTATACACCTCAATATTGTTGTTGATCTTTTTAGTAAGCTCAGGTTCTGTAAGGTTGTCTGTACCTTCTAATATCGGATCAGTAACTTCTTTTATATCGACAATAAAATCTACTTTTACTCCCGGATTAGGAAGTTCACCATCTGTATTTTTTGCCCAGAATCCGTTTGAAAGAAGATCATTCTGAACGGTAGAGTGTGCCTGAATCTGCCCAAAACCACAGTGATGGTTCGTTAAAAGCAGTCCTTTAGGCGAAATAATTTCTGCAGTACATCCGCCATTAAACTGTACTACTGCATCTTTAATGCTTGGTTTCTGAGGATTGAAAATATCTTTTGCAGAAATCTTCATTCCTAAATCCTTCATTTCCTTTTCATTCAGCTCTGTAGGAATCCACATTCCTCCATATTGTTGTGCAAATGCCATTGCAGCTGGCAAAAGAAATACAGATAAAAGTATCTTTTTTGTCATAATCAAAATTTTGCCCCAATTTACAAAGAAAAATAGGAACAGGCTTTATAAAATACGTAGAAAAGTTGTTTAAACTTTAAAAACCACAAAAGTCACAAAAGTTTTCATTTTGAAGCACTTTAGTCCACTTAAGTAATTTTAGAATAATTCTGGAGAAAAGTTCATATAAGATGAACAATTCGACTTCGCTCAATAGGCAAAGATTTATTTTCACAAAACTTAGGGGTACTTATTACGCATAAAGCTTACCTCTAAAAATTTAATTGTTTAAACTTTTGTGCCTTTTAGGGTTAAAAATAAAATATACCAACCACAACTTGAAACCTTCAACCCGTTTCCCTATGGCTCAGTTTTTGTTCACCAGAAGTAACTTTATTATTAAAAACATCCTTAAATTAATTATTATGATGAAAAGCAAAATGCTTGTGTTCGGAATGGCGTCTGTTTTATTCCTTGCGTCATGTTCTAAAAAAGAAACCACTGAAACAACAGCAACTACAGATTCTGCAACGGCTGTACAACCTGCTGCTACAGACAGCATTACTAAAGCAACTCCTACAGCTGCTGGTGATACTTCTGAAAATGCTCTGGACTGGGCAGGTACTTATGAAACAACGGTTCCTTGTGCAGACTGCCCGGGAATAAAGACTTCTTTGACATTGAATGATGATAAAACATTCAGCATTAGTGAAGAATATCTTGACAGAAATTCAAAGAACCAGGATAAAGGATCTTTTACCTGGGATGCTACAGGAAGCATAATTACTTTAAAAGGGAAATCTGCCAACTACAAATATAAAGTAGGTGAGAATATGCTGATCCAGCTTGATATGGAAGGAAAAGAGATCGATGGTCCGAATAAGGATCTGTATGTATTCAAGAAAAAATAAAAATAAAGGCTCAGGCCTTTATTTTTTTGCTTTTATATTGTCTAAAACTGATAAGCTGTAATCTTAGGGTCATTTATCAATCGACTGATAATTTCTTCATGATGGTTGTTTTTACCTGTCAGCCTCCAGATAACCGTTAAGCTTTCCGGTGAATATTGCTGTTTGAGCATCTGATACTTTAAATGATGTTCTTTGAAAAGAATCTCACAATATTTTATATCTGCTGCACCAGTCAAAGCAATTTTATATTCCCTTACTTTATTATAATTATCAATAAAATTCTGGAGATAGGTTAAAGCACTCAAAACAATCAAAACCAACGCTGTTCCCAGAAGAGCAATATAAACATAGCCGGAACCAACTGCCATTCCTATAGAAGCTGTGGCCCAGATAGTGGTGGCTGTGGTAATTCCTTCAATTTTATTATCTCCTTTGAAAATGACTCCTGCCCCCAGAAATCCGATTCCCGTAATGATGTTGGCGGCAAGACGATCCGGATTGGCGACTCCTATTTTTATGGAAAGTATGGTAAACAGGCAGGCACCAAAACATACGAGAATAAATGTTCTGAGACCGGCCGACTTATTACGGTATTCTCTTTCAGCACCAATGAACAGTCCCAGAATAACAGAAATAAGGATGAGCAGCAATTCATTTTTAACAATATAGTGGTCCTGAAGAAAATCCATCTTTTATAATTTAAACAGAGAATAAATTTACAATAAATACTATTAAGGAACTATCTTTGCTGAGGAGATTTTGCGTTGCTGCCTCAAAAAATTTGTTACATGAAAAACTTTTGTAATATTACATTTTAATTGCAGGAATTTTCTTGTATAAAAGGGATATTTATCAACGCGGATGTCACTTAAAAAAAATAATACTTATTAAAATTATGGATAAAGAAATTTCACACTTCTGGTTAGGATACTTCAAGAATGAAGAAGACTTTTATAGCTTCGTAGAAGAGGATGAAAACTACTATATAGAGGAAGAAACTGACGATCAGTATGTTTCCAAGTTTGCAGAATCACAGAACATCAAGTGGTTTGATGATGATTTTATAGAATATGGTTTTGAGGATGAAAACCTTAGTCTTTATGACAAATTTGCAGAATATTCTTATGCAGACCAATGGATTCCTATCTTAGAGAAAAAATTGAATGAACTCAGTCTGGATACGCCTGTAAATGCTATCATTTTTGCAACAAGATTTGTTATTCCTAATCCTGTTTCTGTAGAAAATGATGATTTTTCACTGCATTATGTGGGGGAAATAGAATACGATATTTAGCCCTCAAATGAAAAGAGCTTCAATAAAGGATTACAGGAATCTGCTGAGGGTTTTTGTAATCCTTTTAGATTATGGTGTGATCAGAAAAGAGAAGGTCATTAGCTGGGCTGATTCCATATTGGCATCTGAGAATGAATCTGAATATGCATTCATTGAGCTTTCCACTTGTGCAAATACACAAGATATCATACAGGTCTTAAACAAAAATACTCTTGATTCAGATTCGGAAATCACATCCAGAGCTGTATTGGGAATTTTATATCATCTGCTAGATGAGAATAAAGTAGTTTTAAAAAATATGTTTCAAACCGCCACTCATATTTCTTACGAAGAACAGCTTACCGATGAAGAGCAATTTCTTCTTTACCGTTTTGATGAATATACTGACCTTTTTGAAAACGGAGTCTTTGATAAATTTAATCTTTTTAAAACTAATTTTGAAGAATTACTAGGTATATACAAAGATTTCAAACTTGATAATCCTCATCAATGGATAACGATTAATGAGAAGATAAAACAGGATCTGCAAATAAAACTTGAAGCTTTCAAAAGTGGTTATCATTACTAAAAAACAGCTTATTGAAATCAAGGGTATATATAAAACAATAACCTAATTCTAATAAAAATAAAACTTCCGCCCAAAGACGGAAGTTTTTTATATCGTTAGGGATAAGTTCTGTTTATTAATGTGCCTCCAGCCAGTTATCTCCTACTCCAATTTCTACCAATAGCGGAACCTGTGTTTTTAAGGCACTTTCCATTTCCGTTTTGATCAGTTTTGAAGCGGCATCAATCTCGTCTACGGGAGATTCGAACACCAATTCGTCATGTACCTGAAGCAGCATTTTTGTTTTAAGCTGCTGTTCTTCAAGTTCTCTGTCTATTTTAATCATGGCAAGCTTTACAACATCTGCCGCACTTCCCTGAACAGGGGCATTCACGGCATTTCTTTCCGCATGACCTCTTACCACGAAATTATTGGAATTGATATCTTTCAGATGACGTTTTCTTCCCAAAATAGTTTCCACATAACCTAGCTGACGTGCTTTACTCACCTGCTCTGCCATGTATTCCTTCAATTTCGGATAGGTTTCGAAGTAAGCTTCAATCATTTGTTTAGCTTCTGTACGGGATAATCCGGTTTGTTCTGCCAACGCAAAAGCTCCTTGTCCATAGATAATTCCAAAGTTTACGGTTTTAGCCTGACTTCTCTGAGTTTTTGAAACCTCAGTCAAAGGAATTTTAAAGAGTTTGGCTGCGGTAGAAGCGTGGATATCTTCTCCATCCTGGAAAGCTTTGATCATATTATCCTCTCCTGAAATTTCTGCGATCAAACGAAGTTCAATCTGTGAATAATCGGCAGAAATAATCTTCTTGCCTTCTCCGGAAACAAATGCTCCACGGATCTGCTGTCCTCTTACCGTTCGGATCGGAATATTCTGCAGGTTTGGGTTTACACTCGCTAAACGGCCTGTAGCAGCTGTAGTCTGTGAAAAGTTGGTATGTACTCTGTTATCTTTTTTCTCAATCTGTGAAGGTAAAGCGTCTACATAGGTTGATTTTAATTTCTGATAGGTTCTGTATTCCAGGATATGCTTGATGATCTCATGTTTTGAACTCAATTTTTGAAGAACATCTTCTGAGGTTGCATATTGTCCTGTCTTTGTTTTTTTGGCTTTGGGATCCAGCTGTAATTTTTCAAAAAGAATTTCTCCCAACTGTTTAGGGGAATTCATATTGAATTCTTCTTCTGAAAGTTCAAAAATCTTTGTTTCCAGCTGTTTCAGATCATTTTCAAGATCAATACTTTCCTGCGCCAGCCATTTTTCATCCAGAGAAATCCCCGAAAGTTCCATTTTTGCCAGTACTTCCATCAGAGGCATTTCAATAGTAAAGAAAAGCTCCTCCAGGTTTTCTTTTTTCAGCTGTGGTGCGAAAAGTTCATACAATTGGAAAGTGATGTCTGCATCTTCCGCCGCGTAGTCTGTCTGTGTTCTCAGATCTGCATCTCTGAAATTCCCTTGTTTTTTTCCTTTTTTTCCGATGATGGTTTCAATGGATACCGGTTTATAGTTCAGATATACTTCTGAAAGGTAATCCATCCCGTGTCTACCATCCGGATTCAGGAGATAGTGGGCGATCATGGTATCAAACATGGCGCCTTTCACAGTGATGTCGTATTGTTTTAAAACTTTGTAATCAAATTTAAGGTTGTGCGCTACTTTCAGCAGGTCTTCTTTTTCGAAAAATGGTCTGAAAATCTCCAGGGTTTGCAACACTTCTTCTCTGTTTTCAGAAAGTGGAATATAGTAGGCCAGTCCTTTTTTATAAGAGAAGCTCATTCCTACCAGTTCTGCTTCCAGTTCGTTTAATGAAGTAGTTTCCGTATCAAAACAAACTACTTTCTGCTGCAGAAGGTTGTCGACCAGCTTTTTCTGTGCTTTCGGATTATTGATAAACTGATAAAGGTGATCATTATTCTCAATTGTTGACTTTGTAGAAGTAGCCTGATCCAGTTCTTCAAAGTTGGCAAAAAGGTCGAGCTGCATCACCTGCCCTTTTACTTCTGTTCCGGCCGGAGTCTGCTTTACTTCTACTTCGCTTACAACCACTGTTTCTACAGCCGCAGGAGCAAAAGCCCTGTAAAGGTTTTCGTATAACCTTCTGAATTCTATTTCGTCAAAGACCTCTTTTACTTTTTCAAAATCCGGAGTTTCCAGGTCATATTGTTCCTGATGGAATTCTACAGGAGCATCACAGATGATAGTCGCTAATTTTTTAGACATGATACCACGTTCTGCAGAAGCTTCTACTTTTTCTTTCAGTTTTCCTTTCAGTTTATCCGTATTGGCTAATAAATTTTCGATGCTTCCGAATTCTTTCAGAAATTTCATGGCAGTTTTCTCTCCTACTCCTTCAAGACCAGGAATATTATCTACGGCATCTCCCATCATAGCAAGGAAATCAATCACCTGCTTAGGATCTTCAATCTCGTATTTTGCCTTTACTTCTTCTACGCCGAGAATTTCGATATCGCCCCCTTTTAAACCTGGCTTATAAATTTTAATTTTATCGGTAACCAGCTGTGCAAAATCTTTATCCGGTGTCACCATGAAGGTGGTGTATCCTTCTTTTTCTGCTTTGCACGCAATAGTTCCAATAACATCATCGGCTTCATATCCTTCTACTCCAAGAATCGGGATATGCATTGCCTCCAGAATTTTGTGAATGTATGGAACCGCAATTTTGATGGCTTCAGGAGTTTCGCTTCTGTTGGCTTTATAATCCGAATAGTCATCAGTTCTTACACTGGCCTGTCCTACATCAAAAACAACTGCCAGGTGGGTAGGTTTTTCTCTTCTGATCAATTCAATCAAAGAATTGGTAAAACCAAAGATGGCGGAAGTGTCCAGCCCTTTGCTGGTGAGTCTCGGATTCCTGATTAATGCATAATATCCTCTGAAAATCATCGCATAAGCATCGATGAGAAACAGCCTTTTATCTTGTGTTGCGTCCATATTTTGAATAATGAACAAATATAAGAAAATAGGAGTAAAAATTGGCAGCCTGTTGAAGGTTTCGGGGATGGAGATTCGGGGTGCGAGGGGTTCGGGATGGGGTTCAAAAAACAAAACAGCATACCCGAAGGCATACTGTTTCTTTTTTTATTTAAGTTTATGGGATTATTTACCTGAAGAAGGCCATAGTCCTGCGTACTGAGAAGTACCGTAGTCAATAGTTTCAGCACTTACTACGAAGCTGATCAGCATACTGTTGCTGTCTACTGCGTCGAAATCTACTTCGTGCTGGATTACGTATCCGTTCTCCCATTTCAAAGTGATTAATGTTCCTTCTTCGTGAGATTTGTTGAAAGTAATTTCTCCTACAGTCGGTTTGTATTTACCGTTTAGTAAGCTTTCAAGGATGTCTGACTTTTCAGTAGCTTCTACTGTAACCTTGATTAATGCATTGGAAGGATCTGATGCTACACGTCCTGAAACGTCTGTAGATCTTGATACGCTGTAGTTCATTTTTAACAGCTTTTGTCCTTCTCCGTTGTTGAATTTTAAGATTCCTCTTGAGTTTCTTTCTGCCATGATTGTAAATTTTAATCGTTAGTAATAAATTGTAATTCAATAATTATATAACAAAGATAAAACCCCTGGTTTTGAAAAAAAAGCAATTGAAAGGAAATCTGAAAAAGTGTCGTAATTGTACGATTTGATGTCGTAGTTCTACGATTTATTGTCGTAATTCTACGACAACAGATTTAAAAATTACATATAAACACCTTATAACAAATAAATTACAAATAGAAACAGAGCGCATATTATTACACTAAAAAGAGATATATTGTATTTAATATTAGCATAAAAATTCAGTTCTTTTAAAATAAAAAAGACAGAACAGCGTTTCTTGCACGCTGTTCTGTTTTTTTATTTTTACTAAGATGATGAATAGGCTTATTTGCCTGCTGAAGGCCATAGTCCTGCGTACTGAGAAGTACCGTAGTCGATGGTTTCAGCGCT
>NZ_JAVCWI010000023.1:0-6810 GCF_030846215.1 Chryseobacterium sp. WLY505
CAAAAGTTCAAGACGGGAATCATCCGCTAAAAATTTAAATGTACTCCTAAAATTTCCAAACTCGCATGGATCATCCGGTTCTGCTTCGGTTCTGAGTAAGTCCCATGCTCAGACAGTGGAAATTTTTTAACGGATTACATTGAAATTTTCTTAATGCTCCTGATCCCTAAGTCGATTGGTGGTAAGCACATAAAAAGCTGTCCCATTTCTGAGACAGCCTGTTTTTACTATTTTTAATTAGTTAATCAATAATAAGTCCGCATGATGATCCTACCGGAATACATTTTCTTTCCAATGAGCACCAGAAGTATCCTGCCAGACACATTGGGATACCTCCCTGAACTGTTTTCAATTCTCTTTTTGAAAGTTTTCTTAAGTTTTTCATAGTAACGTTTTTTTGATTTTTCTCCTACTCTATATGCTTTTCGGATTACGCTTTAATTTGGTAATACAATATACAGATTTTTGGAATACAAAAACATAACCTGTTCATTTTATATAATTTACAAAGACAATTGTTTATTAACTTTTGATGATCATTATACATACAATATAGTTTTTCAAAACAGGGAAAATAAAAAACCTCTGCTATTGCAGAGGCTTCGTTTTATTTGTGGATACGAGCGAGACGCTCGCGCCAGCGGGGAATTAATCATATTTTTAGCTTTTACTTTTCAACCTAAGAAATCTTTTATATAATAAGAATATGGCTGTTGAGATAATACTAAAGCTAAAATGAAAAAAGTAATCTTAAAAAAAAAGTTCTCTTTTCTAAAAATAAATATAAAATAATATAAATACGAAAGCAATATTGGCATTAGATATACAATGATTATCATATTTATTGCTGCATCATTACTATTTCCTATTTTATAAACATTAAGAAATTTATCCAATCCAAAAATATTATAATAGATAATCACAAAGTATGTACAATTTATTATAAGAATTGCAAAAAAATGCAATATAAATTTAATCACTAATTTTAGACGTAGACTCCATTGATTGCTTAATGATATCATGAGTTTTATTAATTTGATTATTAATTTGATTATAGTTAAAGGTATGGGCTTTTTGCACTTCTATCAATAAAGACTGATTGATATTAGAATCCAATAAATCTATTGATTCCAACTTAAGAACTTTTACACTTTGTGACGTTACTACATTCTTTCGACTATCTAATGATGTATAATCTGAATAATTTTGACGAATAAGAGACGTTTCTAATAAGATTCTATGATCTAATTTGTATTTTTCACCCTCTAATGATTCGTTTTTAGGAGTTTGATTTAAGTCTACAATATAATATTCATTTTTATCTACTTTTACTATATAAGGTTTTGCCTTTAATGCCATGAGTTTTTTATATTCAGACTTATTGATTTTTTTTCCATTCTTATTATAATATTGATAAGAAGTTGTTTTTTTTGCCATCATAACAGCCGATTTTTTCTCTAAATCTTCAGATGTCACTAAGTCATCTGTAACATCACCTCCACTAATAGCTTGAAAAAATTTTCTAGCGGTATTGGCACGATCAGTAAAACGCCCTAAATCTTCACTCTCAGAATCATTAATTGTTTTTATTACAAACCTATTTTTAATTGGATCAACATTATCGAAAGGGCTTCTCCCATCTGGATCAATAAGTCTTATGGGATTATTTAATACATAATTGTATGGAGAATATTGCCTTGATGCCTCCGCCAGAGGATCTACAACACCCCATCTTCCAATATCCGGCATATACATCCTAGCTCCATAATCATACATCCCACTTTCCTGTAGTTCCTTTCCGTTATACTTGTACTTATATGAAGGATTTCCTACTAATGCATTATACCCCTCATGCTTCAATCCAAAAGGATAATAATTACTCTCTTCAATGATTTCTGTTCCTGCTCCATTTTTAGCATAGCTTAATCTTGTATTTCCAAGGTGGTCTGTGTAATTATACACATACTTTCCGGTTTCAACATTAAAATATCCTTCTGCTGTTGGGAAAAATTTTAATACTGAATTAGTATACTGGAAGCCATCCAGATAATCAGTTGTTTCTGTTCCAAAAACCTTTCTTACCTTCACTCCGTCTGCTCTGTAAATATAATCAGTCACTTTGGAGTTTTGGGTAATCTTACCCGGTAAATTTAGATAATTATATTGGATGGAGGAATATAATTATTTGAACCTGTTTATAAACACAAAAACCACTACTATTTGCACTGCAATGGCTTTATTATATGCCATGAGAGACGAGCGAGACGCTCGCGTTAACCGGGTAAATTTATTTAACAATCTCACAAAGTCTGAAGACTTTGCACAGCTGGGATCATTATATATCAATAGAGCTTCTTAAGACAAAGTAAATCAAAACCTCCACTGTTGCAGAGGTTCTGATTTATTCGTAGGCGCGAGCGAGACGCTCGCGCCAGCGGGGGGGATCATCATTATATATCAATATAGTTTTTCAAAACAAGAAAATAAAAAACCTCTGCTGTTGCAGAGGCTTCGTTATTATTTGTGGGCATGAGCGAGACGCTCGCGCCAGCTGGGGAAAGTTTATAAAACTTTGGCATCGGAATCTAAAATATCAGATTTATAAAATTCTAATCTGACTGATTTTACATTTATAACCCCTGGCTCTAAACTTTCAGGGTATTCGTGTAACTCTGTTCCTAATGTCAAGTGTATATGATCTTCACTTTGCTTAACAAATTTTAAATATTCTATTAATTCCTCTATTCCTTGTTTATCAACAATAACCTCTAATTGTTCAGGAACATCTTTGTAATTTATAAATGATATCATATTAATCTTCTTTTGTTGGTAATTTCTTCTTAGGTGGCATGTTTTTAGGCTTAGGATTTGGATAGTTAACATCAATATGTGCAGGCTCTACTTTTTTTCCCGTTTTTCCTGATTTTCCAGTATCTACATTATATGAATAACCAGATTTTTTATTTTTATAAGAAATTGAGCCACTTTTAGGGTCCGTATAGACTTTATCTAATTTCCCTTTATTAACTTGTTTTTCCATTGCATTATTTACCTGCGAAGTCGTTTTTGTTTTGAACTGATTTCCTAAGCCAGGATCTTTAGCATTTCTTATACCTTTAATTCCTCTTCCCAAACCATCTGTAGTCGCTACAATAATAACTTCTGCCGCTTTTTCCCCTGTTATTTTCCCTGCTGTTTTAGAATCTCCTTGTATCAGTGCTCCTGCTGTTTTAGCCGTTCCATAAATACCAAACGTCATAGAATTAGCCACACTATCACCATAATCACTCCAAGTGTAATTGTTAACTGCATTTTTTGTCCCATCAATAGGATGGGCTATAAAATTTCCAATTCCTTTGAATGTTCCGACAAAGCCCTCTTTTACCCCAGTAAAAAATTCATTACAACAATCATCATCTCCACCATCATATGGAGCTCTTCCATCAGGATCCGTTAAACTTATCGGATTATTATAAGCATAAGGATCTTCTGTATTTTCAACTAGTGGATCTAACTGCGTCCAACGTCCCACATCAGGCATGTAATTTCTCCAGCCGTAATCATACATGCCACTTTCCTGAAGTTCCTTTCCATTATACTTATACTTATAACTTGGATTTCCTGTCAATACATTATATCCCTCATGCTTCAATCCAAACGGATAATAATTACTCTCTTCAATAATCTCTGTTCCTGGTCCATTTTTAGCATAACTTAACCTAACATTTCCAAGGTGATCAGTATAATTATATACATACTTTCCGGTTTCAACATTAAAATATCCTTCCGTGGTTGGGAAAAACTTTAATATTGAATTGGTACACTGAAAACCATCCAGATAATCGGTTGTTTCTGTTCCGAAAACCTTTTTTTGTTTCACTCCGTCTGCTCTGTAAATATAATCCGTTATTTTTGAGTTCTGGGTAATCTTTCGTGGTAAATTTAGATAATTATATTGGATGGAGGAATATAATTATTTGAACCTGTTTATAAACACAAAAACCACTGCTATTTTGCACTGCAATGGCTTTATTATATGCCATGAGAGAAGAGTGAGACGCTCGCGTTAACCGGGTAAATTTATTTAACAATCTCACAAAGTCTGAAGACTTTGCACAGCTGGGATCATTATATATCAATAGAGCTTCTTAAGACAAAATAAATCAAAACCTCCGCTGTTGCAGAGGTTCTGATTTATTCGTAGGCACGTGCGAGACGCTCGCGCCAGCGGGGGGCACCATAATCATACATACCAGTCTCCTGCAGTTCCTTTCCGTTGTACTTGTATTGATACGAGGGATTTCCTACCAATCCATTATACCCCTCATGTTTAAGTCCAAACGGGTAATAGTTACTTTCTTCAATGATCTCTGTTCCTGCTCCATTTTTAGCATAGCTTAATCTTGTATTTCCAAGGTGGTCCGTATAATTGTACACATACTTTCCAGTTTCAACATTAAAATATCCTTCTGCGGTTGGAAAAAACTTTAATATCGAATTGGTATACTGAAAGCCATCCAGATAATCGGTTGTTTCTGTTCCGAAAACCTTTCTTACCTTCACTCCGTCTTCTCGGTAAATATAATCCGTTACTTTGGAGTTTGGGGTAATCTTTCCAGGTAAATTTAGATAATTATATTAGATGAAGGTATATAATCGACTGAAACAACTTATAGTATAAAAAAACCTCCGCTGTTGCAGAGGTTTCATTTTATTTGTGGGCACGAGCGAGACGCTCGCGCCAGCGGGGGGATCTCTGGATTATCTCGTAGGTTCTACAGATATTCTACTGGATAAAAATATTGTCGCTAAAATCCTCGATATCCAAAAACTAAAAGAGAACGACAGACAACATGTCTTCGCTCTACTTGATGCTTTCCTTAAACAAACTAAATTGCAATCTATAATGTAAAATAAAAGCCACTCAATGAGTGGCTTTGGTTATTAATTTTTTTCTTAATAATTGTGTTATTAGAAGAGCTATTATAGCAACTATAAAAATATTTCGCTGTTTTTCATACATGATAGCCCAGTATATAAAAGGGATGCTAATTATAGCCCATTCAAATAATAACTTTAAAGTAAGTTTATCCTGATTAGGAACTATCAGTATTAAATCTAAAATAATAAGAGCTAATATAAAGCCCGCCCAAAACATTATGCCGTATAAGAGGATTAAAAATATTGCAGCAAATATTGACTGAAAAAAATTTCTTGTAACACCATCATCAACAGTAAAATTAAAAATGATGGAATAAGTTAAGAGGAATATAAAGACACCTAATATATTTATCCAATTTGTTCGTAGTATTTTCATTCTAATTTTTTGTTTATTATCTTACCATTTCAAACTCCAATGATCCTGGCTCTGGAATAGGAACTCTTTCAACAGCTGGTTGCGAAGTCATTGTTTTATTCCAATCACCAACAGAGTATGTTTTATCTCCTTTTTGCACTCCTGTAAATACGCCATTCTTGTCCATTGTTACTGTAAAATTATTACTCATCATTGGTTTACTGCCGTCTCCTGGTAAACTCGTGTAAGGATTTCCTACTGCAGGACTAACACCTATCATCAATTGATTCCCAGCTGTATCACCAATCATTGTCTCTGCTGAAGGAAACCCATCTCCTGTTTGAGTAACGCTAACCCCTAAAGTTCCTGCATCTTTATTCTCTGTTAAACTAAAATTAGTTTTTACATCAATATCAGGAGAACCTGGAACTAATGGATTGTGCCCTGCCATTGTAGATGTCCAAGAAGTTGTAGTACTTCCATCTTTATTTGAGCTATATACAGCATTTGTAATTGTACCACGGTCATCTGTTGCTGTTGCAGAGCCAAACAAAAAATGAGTAGAAGGACTGGAAGTAGCTCCATAGTTAGTGTAAGTATGATTATCAGTATTCATTACATAGCTATGTGATAATCTAGACGTAACAGATTGAGAAGTAGAAAACCCTCTATTATCACCTCCAAACCATCCTCCAAAAGACTCAAATGGAGCAAAAGAACGTGTAATTACAGGGTATGGCCACATTCCATCAGGATCGATAAATCGAATCGGATTATCTAGAGCATAAGTATAAGGACTCCACCTTCTACCTAACTCACTTTTAGGATCCACCACACCCCATCTTCCAATATCCGGCATGTAGAATCTTGCTCCATAGTCATACATACCACTTTCCTGCAATTCCTTCCCGTTGTACTTGTACTTATACGAAGGATTTCCTACTAATGCATTATATCCCTCATGTTTCAATCCAAACGGATAATAATTACTTTCTTCAATGATCTCTAATCCTGCTCCATTCTTATTATAACTTACTCTAACATTTCCAAGGTGGTCGGTATAATTATATACATACTTTCCGGTTTCAACATTAAAATATCCTTCTGTGGTTGGAAAAAACTTTAATGTAGAATTTACATACTGGAAGCCATCCAGATAATCGGTTGTTTCTGTTCCGAAAACCTTTTTTTGTTTCACTCCGTCTGCTCTGTAAATATAATCCGTTACCTTAGAGTTCTGGGTAATCTTTCGTGGTAAATTTAGATAATTATATTGAATGGAAGAAATTCCTTTATCCAATTGGGTCGTCATATTTCCGTTATCGTCATAGCCTATTTCATTTCCTCCTACAGGATATCCTAAACTGTTAAGATAGGCATCAGATACTTTGGTAAGCCTGTTTCCCGTGTAGCTGTAGATCAGATTATCGATCACCATGGCCTCAGTACTTCCCGGGAGAAGTCCCTGGGTTCTTACCAGATTCAGAATATTCCCGTTCAGGTCATAAGCAAAG
>NZ_JAVCWI010000024.1:0-2067 GCF_030846215.1 Chryseobacterium sp. WLY505
AACTTAATTCCTGTGAATGTTTTGACGATCAACGCAGCTACAGCTGCCGGATCAATGGGAGGAACAAAAAATACTGTGGTTTTATCTGCAACAGATCAGAATTTAGTTACCAATGCTCCTCTTGGAAGTGCATTAACGTTGAATCTGGACTACACTATTCCAGCTGCAAAATCATCATCATCTGATATTTTAGGGAAGCCAGCCGGAACTTATACGCAAACAGTAACTTATACAGCGACTGCTTTATAATAAAAAAGCACAACAATTATAGATGTTTCCTTAATATCGGGAAGTATTGAGGGGCATCTATTTAACCCCAATGAGTAATCCTGTATTGATTTTATTACATGAACTTCCGTTTTCCACTGCAAAGAAACTTTTATCACTACTGTAGATTTGTAGTATTCAATAGAGGTTATTGAACTAGAATAATAATTAAATAGTACTACCATGACAAAACAAATAGCAATCTCAGCCTTAACTTTTGGAGTCATCATATTAGGGAATAATAATGTTCAGGCTCAAAATACTACTGCAACCACCACTTTAAACATTATCTTGAACGATGTAATCTCTATCGATGCAGGAAGTACTGCCATGGGTGGGACAGTTGCCTTCAACTATGCTACTGCAGCGGATTACAACTCTGATCAGACCATTACAAAAGTCAACTCTTTGAAAGTTACTTCCACGAAGAACTTCAATGTTAAAGTAAAAGCAGGTGGCCCGACTTTCGTCAATGGGTCCAACTCAATTCCTGTAGATGTTTTGACAATCAAGGCAGCAACAGCTCCAGGAAATATGGGCGGAACAAAAAATGATGTGGTTTTATCTCCAGGAGAAAGAAACTTAGTAGCCAATGCTCCTCTTGGAAGTGCATTAATACTGAATCTGGACTACACCATTCCGGCAGCGAAATCATCATCTTCTGATATTTTAGGGAAGCCAGTCGGAACTTATACACAAACAGTAACTTACAGCGCGACTACTTTATAATAAAAAAACACATCAATATACATGCCCTCAGTACCTGTAAAGTGTTGAGGGTTTTTCTATAAACCCAATGGGTAATCCTGTAGTGATTTTACTACGTGAACTTCCTTTTTCCACTACAAGGAAACTTTTAGCACCACTATAAATTTGCAGTATACAAAAGATAACAATTAAGTAAAAAATAACAATAAAATATTATCATCATGAAAAAGCAAATCGTAATCACAGCCTTAACTTTTGGAGCCATCATATTGGGAACTAGCAATGTTCAAGCTCAAAATACAACTGCAACTACAACCGTAAACATTACCCTGAATGACGTAATCTCTATCGATGCAGGAAGTACTGCCATTGGTAATACGGTTGACTTCAACTATGTTACTGCAGCAGACTACAACTCTGATCAGACCATTACCAAAGCGAACTCTTTGAAAGTTACTTCCACAAAGAACTTTAATGTTAAAGTAAAAGCAGGAGGTGCTAATTTTATGAATGGAACGAACTTAATCCCTGTGAATGTTTTGACGATTAAAGCAGCTACAGCTGCCGGATCAATGGGGGGAACAAAAAATACTGTGGTTTTATCTGCAACAGATCAGAATTTAGTTACCAATGCCCCGCTGGGAAGCGCATTAACACTAAACCTGGACTACACTATTCCAGCAGCAAAATCTTCATCATCTGATATTTTAGGGAAGCCAGCCGGAACTTATACACAAACAGTAACTTATACAGCGACTGCTTTATAATAAAAAAACACATCAATATACATGCCCTCAGTACCTGTAAAGTGTTGAGGGTTTTTCTATAACCCCAATGAGTAATCCTGTAGTGATTTTACTACATGAGCTTCCTTTTTCCATTACAAAGAAACTTTTAGCACCATTATAAATTTGCAGTATACAAAAGATAACAATTAAGTAAAAAATAACAATAAAATATTACCATCATGAAAAAGCAAATCGTAATCTCAGCCTTAACTTTTGGAGCCATCATATTTGGAACTAGCAATGTTCAAGCTCAAAATACAACTGCAACTACAACCGTAAACATTACCCTGAATGACGTAATCTC
>NZ_JAVCWI010000025.1:0-1665 GCF_030846215.1 Chryseobacterium sp. WLY505
CTTAGACGCTCTAAAATGAGATGTTCCAGCCGCACCTTCCGGTACGGCTACCTTGTTACGACTTAGCCCTAGTTACCTGTTTTACCCTAGGCAGCTCCTGTTACGGTCACCGACTTCAGGTACCCCAGACTTCCATGGCTTGACGGGCGGTGTGTACAAGGCCCGGGAACGTATTCACCGCGCCATGGCTGATGCGCGATTACTAGCGATTCCAGCTTCATAGAGTCGAGTTGCAGACTCCAATCCGAACTGAGACCGGCTTTCGAGATTTGCATCACTTCGCAGTGTAGCTGCCCTCTGTACCGGCCATTGTATTACGTGTGTGGCCCAAGGCGTAAGGGCCGTGATGATTTGACGTCATCCCCACCTTCCTCTCTACTTGCGTAGGCAGTCTCACTAGAGTCCCCAACTTAATGATGGCAACTAGTGACAGGGGTTGCGCTCGTTGCAGGACTTAACCTAACACCTCACGGCACGAGCTGACGACAACCATGCAGCACCTTGAAAAATGTCCGAAGAAAAGTCTATTTCTAAACCTGTCATTTCCCATTTAAGCCTTGGTAAGGTTCCTCGCGTATCATCGAATTAAACCACATAATCCACCGCTTGTGCGGGCCCCCGTCAATTCCTTTGAGTTTCAAACTTGCGTTCGTACTCCCCAGGTGGCTAACTTATCACTTTCGCTTAGTCTCTGAAGCTTGCGCTCCAAAAACGAGTTAGCATCGTTTACGGCGTGGACTACCAGGGTATCTAATCCTGTTCGCTCCCCACGCTTTCGTCCATCAGCGTCAGTTGTTGCTTAGTAACCTGCCTTCGCAATTGGTGTTCTAAGTAATATCTATGCATTTCACCGCTACACTACTTATTCCAGCTACTTCAACAACACTCAAGACCTGCAGTATCAATGGCAGTTTCACAGTTAAGCTGTGAGATTTCACCACTGACTTACAGATCCGCCTACGGACCCTTTAAACCCAATAAATCCGGATAACGCTTGCACCCTCCGTATTACCGCGGCTGCTGGCACGGAGTTAGCCGGTGCTTATTCGTATAGTACCTTCAGCTAGATACACGTATCTAGGTTTATCCCTATACAAAAGAAGTTTACAACCCATAGGGCCGTCGTCCTTCACGCGGGATGGCTGGATCAGGCTCTCACCCATTGTCCAATATTCCTCACTGCTGCCTCCCGTAGGAGTCTGGTCCGTGTCTCAGTACCAGTGTGGGGGATCACCCTCTCAGGCCCCCTAAAGATCGTAGACTTGGTGAGCCGTTACCTCACCAACTATCTAATCTTGCGCGTGCCCATCTCTATCCACCGGAGTTTTCAATACCGAATGATGCCATCCAGTATATTATGGGGTATTAATCTTCCTTTCGAAAGGCTATCCCCCAGATAAAGGCAGGTTGCACACGTGTTCCGCACCCGTACGCCGCTCTCAAGATTCCGAAGAATCTCTACCGCTCGGCTTGCATGTGTTAGGCCTCCCGCTAGCGTTCATCCTGAGCCAGGATCAAACTCTCCATTGTATGTTTGTCTGACTCACTCAAAGTTTTAACGCTTTAGTTTTTCCTTACTTGGTTGTTATATTGTATGTCAATGATCTTTATATCTTCCGCTTTGTAACGAAGCAATCTTTCTGTCAGTGTTACTCCGTATTTGCG
>NZ_JAVCWI010000026.1:0-1642 GCF_030846215.1 Chryseobacterium sp. WLY505
ACTACAACCGTAAACATTACCCTGAATGACGTAATCTCTATCGACGCAGGAAGTACTGCCATTGGTAATACGGTTGACTTCAATTATGCTACTGCAGCAGACTACAACTCTGATCAGACCATTACCAAAGCGAACTCTTTGAAAGTTACTTCTACAAAGAACTTTAATGTTAAAGTAAAAGCAGGAGGTGCTAATTTTATGAATGGAACGAACTTAATCCCTGTGAATGTTTTGACGATCAAAGCAGCTACAGCTGCCGGATCAATGGGGGGAACAAAAAATACTGTAGTTTTATCTGCAACAGATCAGAATTTAGTTACCAATGCCCCGCTAGGAAGTGCATTAACCCTGAACCTGGACTATACTATTCCAGCAGCAAAATCATCATCGTCTGATATTTTAGGTAAACCAGCGGGAACTTATACGCAAACAGTAACTTATACCGCAACTGCTTTATAAATTAATTTTTCATATTAATATTTTGTGATTTGGTGTTTCGAAGGCTTCCTCAGGAGGCCTTTGATTTTGTATGTATTGTACCGATACAGATAAAATTCAAAATCCGGGAATTATATTATGACTGCTTTATAATAAAAAAACACATCAATATACATGCCCTCAGTACCTGTAAAGTGTTGAGGGCTTTTCTATAAACCCAATGGGTAATCCTGTAGTGATTTTACTACGTGAACTTCCTTTTTCCACTACAAAGAAACTTTTAGCACCACTATAAATTTGCAGTATACAAAAGATAACAATTAAGTAAAAAATAACAATAAAATATTACCATCATGAAAAAGCAACTCGTAATCACAGCCTTAACTTTTGGAGCTATCATATTTGGAACTAGCAATGTTCAAGCCCAAAATACAACTGCAACTACAACCGTAAACATTACCCTGAATGACGTAATCTCTATCGATGCAGGAAGTACTGCCATTGGTAATACGGTTGACTTCAACTATGCTACTGCAGCAGACTACAACTCTGATCAGACCATTACCAAAGCGAACTCTTTGAAAGTTACTTCTACAAAGAACTTTAATGTTAAAGTAAAAGCAGGAGGTGCTAATTTTATGAATGGAACGAACTTAATCCCTGTGAATGTTTTGACGATCAAAGCAGCTACAGCTGCCGGATCAATGGGTGGAACAAAAAATACTGTGGTTTTATCTGCAACAGATCAGAATTTAGTTACCAATGCCCCGCTGGGAAGCGCATTAACCCTAAACCTGGACTACACTATTCCAGCTGCAAAATCTTCATCTTATGATATTTTAGGGAAGCCAGCCGGAACTTATACGCAAACAGTAACTTATACCGCGACTGCTTTATAAGTTAATTTTTTTCATATTAATATTTTGTGATTTGGTGTTTCGAAGGCTTCCTCAGGAGGCCTTTGATTTTGTATGTATTGTCCCGATACAGATACAATTCAAAATCCGGGAATTTATATTACGACAGCTTTATAATAGAAATAACAGCAATTTATATACAGCCTCAATACTGTCAAAGTATTGAGGGCTTTTCTATTGATCATATGAATAAACCTTGTAGTGATTTTACTACGTGAACTTCCTTTTTCCACTACAAAGAAACTTTTAGCACCACTATAAATTTGCAGTATACAAAAGATAACAAT
>NZ_JAVCWI010000027.1:0-930 GCF_030846215.1 Chryseobacterium sp. WLY505
ATTTATGCCCCCAACCAATTGTATAAAAACTCTGTCAAAGATGAGGATGATAATGAAACCATAGAGTTTAAAAACGGTAAAGGACAGGTTGTATTAGTAAGAAAAGTCATGAGCCCTGCAGAACATGTGGATACCTATTATGTTTATAATGAATATGATCAGCTGGCTTTTGTTATTCCTCCTCTGGCTGTTCATAAGTCTATTACGGATGATCTACTCAATACCTTATGCTATCAGTACCGTTATGACGGCAGGGGAAGACTTGTGGAAAAAAAGCTTCCCGGCAAAGGCTGGGAGTTTATGGTATATGATAAAGCCGACAGGCTGATGCTTAGCCAGGATGCCAATATGAAAGGATCTGGAAAATGGCTGATGACCAAGTATGACCAGTGGGGAAGAGTTGCCTATACAGGCATATTCAGTTCAAATGACAGTAGGGCGACAATACAGGATCAGATCAAGGATTTGGTTATTTATGATGCGCGCCATTCTACAGGTTTTGTAAGGAATGGAATCAATATTTATTATACCGCTGTCTATTTTA
Organism: Chryseobacterium sp. WLY505; assembly: GCF_030846215.1. Taxonomy (NCBI): domain Bacteria; kingdom Pseudomonadati; phylum Bacteroidota; class Flavobacteriia; order Flavobacteriales; family Weeksellaceae; genus Chryseobacterium; species Chryseobacterium sp. WLY505. Next base: position 545 of record NZ_JAVCWI010000027.1, read on the forward strand.
CCCCTGAAAGTATTTTGTCGGTTAATTATTACGACTCTTATCCTGCCTACAGTTTTAATCCGGCATTCCCCTCAACAATTCAGGGAGAACCAGTATTGGCAGACACTCCTACAGCTGATGGAAGAAGTACCAAAGGACTACCTGTAATGAGTTTTGTAAAGAATATTGAGGATGATAACTGGACCAGGAACTATACCTATTACGATCAGAAAGGAAGAGCTATTGGCAGTCATTCTGTGAATCATTTGGGAGGATATACAAGAACAGAATCCAAACTGGATTTTGCAGGAATCACGAAACAAACTGTAACAAGGCATAAGAGACTGAGTACGGATACCGAAAGGGTCATCACAGAAACCTTTGATTATGACAGTCAGAACCGCTTG